>NZ_CAXIAK010000018.1:0-52734 GCF_964021665.1 uncultured Acidovorax sp. | reverse complement strand
GCATTCAAATGGCTGTGCGATGGATATGACGTTACTTGTTCAGCATTGCCTTAAGCAGCTCGCGGGCGTGGACATCCTTCATGTGCCGTACAAGAGCAACCCCTTTGCCATCACCGACCTGCTGGCCGGGCAGATCGATTTGATGATCACCGACACCTCCACCGGCATGCCGCAAATCACCGCAGGCAAGCTGCGGGCGCTGGGCTATTCCACGCAAAAGCGCAGCGCGCAGTTGCCTGAGGTGCCCACCATCGACGAAGCGGGTGTCAAAGGCTACGACATGGGTTACTGGTTTGCCGCCTACGCCCCTGCAGGCACGCCCGCTGTCGTGGTCAACCGCCTGAACGAACTGATGCAAGCCGCCACCAAGAGCGCCACGGCCAAGTCGTTCTTCGACATGTCCGGCTCTGAGGCCTGGACCACCACCCCCGCCGACCTGGCCAAGTTCCAGGCCGCCGAGACCCTGAAGTGGGGCAAGGTGATCAAGGCCGCCGGGATTGAGGCGGAGTGAGTGCCGCTGGCAGGTTTTAGGTAAAAAATGCCTGCAGCGCTTATTGGATAAGCGCAGGCAGCTATCAATAGCGTAGCAAAAAGGGCCGTGGCAGGCGGGCGGGCGCTACCACGGCACCCCTTCAAACCGCTGCACCAAAAAGTCCAGCAGCGCTCGCACCGCAGGTGACAAGTGCCTGCGCGAGGGGTACAGCGCATAGATCGTCATCACCGGCAGATCCCAGCCAGGCAGCACCGCCTGCAACTCGCCACTGCGCAGGTACGGGTTCACGAGGTAGGTGGGCTGCAGCGCAATGCCGCCACCCGCCAGCGCTGCGCGCATCAGCGTGGTGGCCTCGTTGGCGCTGAAGGGGCTGGCCACGCCCACACGCTCCACCACATCGCCGCGCGACAGCTGCCACACGCTTTTGCCAAAGTTGGCATAGCTCAGGCAGCGGTGCCGGGCCAGGTCGGCGGGCTGCTGCGGCGTGCCATGGGCGGCCAAGTAGGCGGGCGATGCGACCAGCACCGAATCGCACTGCGCCAGCGGGCGGCCAATCAGCATCGAGTCCGGCTCGGCGCTGATGCGGATGGCCAGGTCAATGCGCCGCTCCACCAGGTTCAATGAGCCCTCGCTCGCATCCAGGTCAATCTTGAGCTGCGGGTGCCGGGCCAGAAAGTCGGCAATCGCCGCGCCCAGCTGGGCATAGGCAAACGACACGCTGCACGTCAGCCGCAGCTGGCCGCGCAGCTCGCCCTCGGCGGTGGTGGCGGTTTCTTCTTCCAGGTCGGTGGTCAGCGTCAGCATCTGCTGGCAGCGGCGCAGCGCCAGCTCGCCCGCGTCGGTCAACGTCACGCTGCGGGTGGTGCGTTGCAGCAGGCGGGCCTGCAGCCATTGCTCCATCTCGCTCACATAGCGCGTCACCATCGCACGCGACATATCGAGCTTGTCGGCGGTGGCGCTGAAGCTGCCGCTGGTGGCCACTTCGGCAAACACGCGCATGGCGGTCAGGCGGTCCATAGGATGCTTATTTGTTCGATTGATGAAATAAATATGCGCAAATTATCGGGTTTATTGGATCGAATGGCGCAAATACACTTTCTCCCATCCTTCAAACACCCCTTGGAGAAAACACCATGTTCCGCACCACCCTCATCGCCGCCACCCTGTCCATCGCCTTCGCTGGCGCCCATGCCGCGCAGCCCTTGCATGTCAAGGTCTACAACGCCGATGGCAACAGCTTCAACGTGAACTCCACCCTGGTCTATGGCGAAAAAGAAGCCATGGTGATTGACGCTGGCTTTACCCGTGCCGACGCGCTGCGCATTGCTGCCAATGTGCTCGACAGCGGCAAGGAACTCAAAACCATCTACGTGAGCCAGGCCGACCCTGACTACTACTTTGGCGTGGAGACCCTCAAGGAAATCTTCCCCACTGCCGAGGTGGTGACTACCCCCGCCGTACTGGCAAAGATCAACGCCAAGCTGGCAGGCAAGATCGCCTTCTGGGGCCCCAAGATGGGCGCGAACGCACCGCGCACCCCCGTGCTGCCCAAGGCCCTCAGCGGCACGACGCTGACGGTGGACGGCCAGACGGTGGAGATCCGTGGCACCACGGGCCCGCTGGCGCACCGCCCCTATGCGTGGATTCCGTCCATCAAGGCCGTGGTGGGCAACATTGGCGTGTTCGGCAGCAACACCCATGTGTGGACGGCAGACACCCAGACCGCCGCCGACCGCAGCGCCTGGACGGCCCAGCTCGACGAGATGGCTGCCCTGCAACCCGCGCTGGTGGTGCCTGGCCACATGCCCGCCGGCACGCCGCTGAACGCCGCCAACATCACCTACACCCAAACCTACCTGCAGACTTTTGAGAAAAACGCCGCTGTTGCCAAGACCAGCGCTGAACTCATCGAACTGATGAAGCAGGCCTACCCCGCCGCCGCGCTGGGCGTGGCGCTGGACATTGGCGCCAAGGTGAACAAGGGTGACATGAAGTGGTGAGGCCGGTGGGGGCGCTAGCCCACCCGCCGGTGGAAAGCGCCCCGCAGATGTCGCACAGCGTGCTGTTGGCAAGCGGGCGCGACAGCACCCACCCGCCGCCATGCCCTTGGCCAGGGGGCAGACCCCATAGACCGCAGCCCCGCCATTAGGCGGCGCACCACCACCGGGTGGGTCTGCATGGCCTGCACCATGGCCTCCCGCGTGGCGGGCCCCTCCATCTCTGCCATGTGCAGCAGCGTGTGGAGAACGCTGGAAAGTCGGCTGCCGCGTTTCATGCACCATTCAAAGTTGCGTGAGGTTGGCGCGTGCCTGAAAAGTGCGCTGGCGGGCAGGCGATGAGCTACTGAATTGATAGCTGCCCGCGCTTGCTGCGTAAGCACCAGAGGCCAATTTGGCCTGATTAGTGACTTGTCTGAGATGTTTCACCAACGTTCGGGCTGAGTCTGTCGAAGCCAGGGCGTTCTTTGGAAAAAGCCCTTTGACAGGCTCAGGGCGAACGGGGTCTGAGCCATGTCGCTCATCAGGCAATGGGGCTTGATTTTTTGCTGCGCCCCGCACACCCCCACCTCCTCAGGCGGCGCTTGCCAAAACCTGCGCAATCCCCCGTCTGTGTAGCCGCTGTCGCTCAGCACGTTTGCCACTTTGGTCAGGCCGCTGTTGCTGCGGTTGAAGGCTTGCGGGGCTCTGAGCAACTTGCCTTGTTCACTGGATACCAGCCATGGAATTGGTCATTCGGGGTCTTTGACGCCGGCATCGGGTCGAATCAGCTCCATCAACTCCGGCAACCTCTTCGCCACCGCCCGCTCGGCTTCCAGCGCGATGCTCGTATAGACGTTTAGAACTTTCATGCCGGTGGCGGTCAGCTGCGCTCCACCGCCCGCATTGCCCCCGCGCTGCGTGAGAACCAGCGGCTCAATGAAGTCGTTGTTCATGGCCCGCACCAGCGACCACACCCGCTGGTAGCTCATGCCCAGGCAGCGCCCGGACTCTGCAATCGAGCCCGTTTCGGCAATCGCCTGCAGCACATCGGCCTTGCCCGGACCAATCGCCACCGCGTGCTTGAGCTGCACCCGGAAGCGGGTTTTGGACTCCAGCGGGGATGAGCTGAGGGTGGTTTTGATCATCGTCAGATTGTCGCCGAGCGTGCAGGGCGTTCTTCGCGGTGCGGTCGTTATACTTTTGGATTGATATCGCTCGCCGTAGAGATCGATCCGTGTATTCCGGTGCTGGAATCTCCCATCAGCCCCAGTCCACCCCGCTTCTGTGAAGGACCTCCCATGCGCCCGCTTTCGTCCTTGATTCGCTGCTGGTGCGCTCCAGCGTTCACCTGCTTGGCCGTGGCGGCTCCGCTGCATGCCCAGACCGTGCAGTCCACGGTGGCGGCTGCGTCCGATCTCAAGTTCGCTGTGGAGGAAGTCGCAGCCCGGTTCGAGAAAGCAACCGGCCACAAGCTGCGGCTGGTCTTCGGCTCGTCGGGCAACTTCAAGACGCAAATCCTGCAGAACGCCCCGTTCCACCTGTTCATGTCGGCGGACGAGGGTTTTGTGTACGAGCTAGCCGACGCGGGCAAGACCGTGGACCGGGGCCGGGCCTACGCGCTGGGGCGGATCGGCATCATCGTCCCCAACGGCTCGGCGCTCAAAGCCGATGGCGAGTTCAAGGACCTGGCTGCCGCCATCAAGGACGGTCGCCTGCAGAAGTTCGCCATTGCCAACCCTGAACATGCCCCATACGGTGCGCGGGCCCAAGAGGCTCTGCAGCCTGCCGGGCTGTGGGAGGCCGTGCAGCCCAAGCTGGTGCTCGGCGAAAACATCTCCCAGACCGCCCAGTTCGCCACCTCGGGCTCCACCCAGGGCGGCATCATTGCCTTGTCGCTGGCGCTGGCCCCCTCCGTGGCCAAGCTCGGCACGTTCCAGCTCATCCCCGAGGCATGGCACCAGCCCCTGAAGCAGCGCATGGTGCTGGTCAAAGGTGCACCACCCGCTGCCCGCGCCTTCTACGAGTACATTTCGACGCCCGCCGCGCAGGAGATCATGGTGCGCTACGGCTTTGCAATGCCCAAGGAATAAAGGTTCGGTGCACCTCTCATGGATTGGCAGGCCCTGGTACTTTCGGTGGAGTTGGCAGCGGTGACGCTGCTGGTGCTGTTGCCCGTCGGTCTGCTGCTGGCCCGCTGGCTGGCCTACACGGGGTTCAAGGGCAAGTCCTGGGTCGAGGCCCTGGTGGTGCTGCCCCTGGTTCTGCCGCCGACCGTGCTGGGGTACTACCTGCTGGTGTCTCTGGGGGGCGGCTCGGCGATTGGCCGTTGGATGGCCGACACCCTGGGGGTGCGGCTGACGTTCAACTTCTTGGGGCTGCTGATCGCCTCGGTGATTTTCAACATCCCGTTTCTGGTCCAGCCCGTGCAGCGGGCCTTTGAGGCGATTCCGCGTGACCTGGGTGAAGCGGCCGCCGTCAGTGGGCTGAGTGCCTGGCAGACCTTCTGGCGTGTAGAACTGCCGCTGGCCTGGCCGGGGATTCTGTCGGCCATGGTGCTGACGTTTGTGCACACCCTGGGCGAGTTCGGCGTGGTGTTGATGGTGGGCGGCAGCATCCCCGGAGAGACCAAGACCATTGCGATCTCCATCTACGACCGGGTGCAGTCCTTTGATCTGGCGGGTGCCAACCAGATGGCCTTGGTGCTGGTGCTGTTCTCCCTGGTGGCGGTGGGCGCCTCGTTCTTTGCCTCTGCGCGTCTGGCGGTGCGCCGATGAGCACGACGGGAGCGGCCTTGGCGCTGGAGCTTGAAGTCGAACAAACGCTGCCCATGCCGCTCAGCGGCAGCCTGCGCTGTGGGCCGGGTGAACTGGTGGCCCTGGTGGGGCCTTCGGGTGCGGGAAAAACTTCCATGATGCGCGTCTTGGCTGGCCTGATGCGGCCTGAGCGAGGACGTGTCATGGTCGGCCAGGAGGTGTGGTGCGACACCGCCCAGGGCATCTTCGTGCCGCCTCAACGCCGCCATGTGGGCTTGGTGTTCCAGAACTATGCACTGATGCCGCACCTGAGCGCGCTGGGCAACGTGGCGCTGTCGCTGCTGCATCTGTCGTCGGCCGAGCGTGCGGCCCAGGCCCGGCGCTGGCTGGACCATGTGGGCTTGACCCAGGAGCAACAGTCGCGCAGACCTTCGCAATTGTCAGGAGGGCAGCAGCAGCGTGTGGCGGTGGCCCGTGCGCTGGCGCGCGAACCCCGGTTGATGCTGCTCGATGAGCCGTTTTCTGCGGTGGATCAGATGAACCGGCAGGGTCTGTATCGCCTGCTGGCCGATCTGCGCCGCGAGCTTTCCGTGCCCATCGTGCTGGTTACGCATGACCTGAACGAAGCCCGCCTGCTGGCCGACCGGCTGGTGGTCATGGACGCCGGAAAGGTGCTGCAGCAGGGCACGCCAGCTTCCATCCACAACGCCCCGCGCAATGCCCGCGTGGCGGACTTGGTGGGCATCCAGAACCGGTATCGGGGCCAGTGGCTGGGCGCGATGGATGGTGCCGCAGGCCATGGGCGCATGCTCTGGATGGGCGGTGACGCAACGAGCGAGGCGCCCATCCTGACCGTGCGGGACAAAGGAAAGATCCAGTCAGGCCAGGCCGTGCACTGGATCATCCCCAGCGATGGAATCACGTTGGTTGATTCGACCACCCCTCGAATGAACGACGCGAGCGATTGGGATGCCCAAGTGCTGGAGGCCCGCCACTTGGGAGAAATATCTCTCATCACGCTGGCACTCGAAGCGGTTTCTGGTGCGCGACTGCAGTTGACGTTATCCGGCCCCCAGCGCCAAGGGGTGGGCGTGGGAGGAGTTGTCAGAGTGCGGCTGGACTTGAGCCGGGTGCATGTCATGCCGATGCGTTCACGCTGAGGTGGGTTCAATCCCTTCCTGCTCCAGGCTCCGGCTCCGAACCCTCCACACATCGGATGGTGGCGTGCCGGTCGTCAGCGCATGACCAGCACGGGCACTTTGCTCATGCGCAGCAGCGTTGTCGTTGTGCTCCCGATCACCAGGTGCCGGATGCGTGAGTGCCCGTAGGCGCCCATGACCAGCAAGGCAGCGCCTTGCAACTGCGGCAGCTGAGGGAGTGTGTGGTCGGGATTGCCGGGCAGCAGCGTGGTCTCCACCGCGAACCCGGTTTCCTCCAGCAGACCCTTGGCCACGCCCAACTGCGCGTGTGCCGCAGGTGTGTCTGCCGCACACATGGCCACCAACGCAGGCAATCCCTTGAGAATCGGACTGCGGGCCACCGTCTCCACCATCTTGAGCGCCGTCGGGCTGCCGTCGTAGGCCAACACGAACCGCTCAGGGGGCGCAAATTGCTCTGCAGTCGCCACCAAAACCGGTCGTTTGACAGCACGGATCACCCGCTCCAGGTGATGGTCCAGGTGCAGCTTGCTGCCAGCAGTCGCCTGGTAGTGCTCACCCAGCACGAACAGGCGGGCGTTGGCTTCCAGTTCGGCGACCGTGTCCACAAAGTCACCATGGCGCATGCGTCCGTCTACCTGCTGCACCCCGAGAGCCGTGGCGCGCGCCCTAGCGCTGGCCAGCATCTGGCGCCCCGCCTCCTGGGCTAGCTTGCCCCGCTGGGCATCCAAGTCGCTCAGTTGCTGAAGCAGCATCTCTTGTGCACCCAGGCCAATGGCGCCGCTGAAATCGGTGACCGCCGTGCTGTCCGCGTCGCGCTCCAGCACATGGAGCAGCTCCAGCGGAACGCTCAGGTGATTGGCGGACCAGGCGGCCCAGTCAATCACGGCGGTGGTGGTTTTCAGGCCATCAATACAGGCATATACCTTGTTCATGGGGGTATCTCCTCAGTGCATGAGTTGTTCAACAGCGCCGGGCTTGTCGTGGAGAGCAAAGCGGTCCACCAGCGTGGCGCTGGCTTCATCCATGCCGATCACCTCGACCTCGGTACCTTCACGGCGGAATTTGAGAACGGCCTTGTCCAGCGCGCTCACGGCCGTGATGTCCCAGAAATGCGCGCGGCTCACGTCAATGCGCACCTTGGGCACCACTTCCTTGAAGTCAAACCCGGTGATAAACGCCTCAGACGACGCAAAGAACACCTGGCCCACCACGCGGTACGCGCGGGTGCTGCCGCCGTCCTCGCTAGCACTGTCCACACGCAGCACGCGGCCCACCTTGTGGGCAAAGAAAATGCCCGACAGCAGCACGCCCACGAACACCCCCTTGGCCAGGTCATGGGTAGACACGGTGACGACCACGGTGGCGATCATCACGATGGACGAGCTGGGCGGGTGCTCGCGCAGCTTGCGTACCGAGTCCCAGCTGAAGGTGCCAATGCTCACCATGATCATCACGGCCACCAGAGCGGCCATCGGAATCTGGCTGACCCAGCGGCCCAGAAACACCACCATCACCAGCAGCAGCGTGCCCGCCGTCAGCGCCGACAGGCGCCCCCGCCCGCCCGACTTCACATTGATGACCGACTGCCCAATCATGGCGCAGCCTGCCATGCCGCCGATGAACCCCGTGGCAATGTTGGCCACGCCCTGGCCCATGCACTCACGGTTCTTGTTGCTGGGGGTGTCGGTGAGGTCGTCCACGATGGAGGCCGTCATCATCGACTCCAGCAAGCCCACCACTGCCAGCGTGACTGAGTAGGGGAAGATGATCTTCAGCGTCTCCAGGTTCAGCGGCACATCGGGCAACAGGAACACCGGAAGACTGCTGGGCAGCTCGCCCATGTCGCCCACGGTGCGAATATCGAGGCCCATCACCATCGAGATAGCGGTCAGCACCACGATGGTCACCAGCGGCGACGGAATCGCCTTGGTGATATACGGAAAGCCGTAAATGATGGCCAGGCCCGCCGCGGTCATCGCATACACCACCCAGCTCACGTTGGTCAGTTCGGGCAACTGCGCCATGAAGATCAGGATGGCCAACGCGTTCACAAAGCCCGTGATTACCGACCGCGATACAAACCGCATCAGCTCCCCAAGCTTGAGCACACCGGCCAGTATCTGCAGCACCCCGGTGAGCACCGTGGCGGCCAGCAGGTATTGCGGGCCATGCTCTTTGACCAGAGTGACCATCACCAACGCCATGGCGCCCGTGGCGGCGGAAATCATGCCAGGGCGCCCGCCTGCAAAAGCGATGATCACGCAGATGCTGAACGAGGCGTAGAGGCCGACCTTGGGGTCCACCCCCGCGATGATGGAAAACGCGATGGCCTCCGGGATGAGTGCCAGCGCAACGACGATACCGGCCAGCAGATCGCCCCGGATGTTGGCAAACCAGGTTTGCTTGATGGATGAGAAATTCATAGGCATAGGAAACGCCACCAGCCATGCTGATGCATTCAAGATCGTGAAAACGGAAAAGGCAGCACCACTGAGCCCGAGTGCAAGGCGTGGTGGTGAGTGAGGAAGTCGGGGCGAGAATCCGCTAGTGCGGCGCCTGAAGAAGCAGGACTATGGCGGAGTCACTGAACAAAAATACCCGAGCGGCAACTCACGGTTTGGCACAAAAACCGTGGCTTCGGAGCATTTTTGGAGAAGTTCACACACCGTGAAATTGTAGCCGGGCACTCTCTGGCAGCGGCTGGTCTTTCGCGGGTGTGCTCAACCGACTTTGGACTCCACTGGCCAATTCGCTTCCAAGACACCGGGGCGCACCCCAGTCCTTCGTGAGGCGATTTCGACTGCTCGCTGGAGCCACCGAGGTTTAGCTACTGGCTCCGGGTGTTTTGAACACCGCCCGTTTTCTGCATACCGCGTCAGGCATAGGTTTTCGCAGCCAAGGGTTTGCCCTAGTCATTCAATAACGTACTAGTTCGTACATTTCATGCACTTCCTTTCAACCTGGGCACTTTTCTGTGCCGGATGTGCATGACCTCCAATCTTCCAGGCCGGCCACAACGGCTGCTGCCAGCCGCTGCCACCACCGCCGAGCTGCATGGGCCGGTGGGGCTGGCGGTGGGGTGGGGCTGCAGGGCCGCACTGGCTGCTGCATCCGCATTGGCACGGCGCGGAGTGCAAGCCACATGATCTCGGGCACTACGCAGCTCATCGCCCACCTGGGCTACCCCACGGAGTCGTTCAAGGCCCCGATGATCTACAACCCCTGGTTTGAAAAGCAGGGCATTGATGCGGTGGTGGTGCCCATGGGCGTCAAGCCTGATGACTACACCGCCACGCTGGCGGCGCTTGCGCGTGTGACCAACCTCAAGGGCGCCCTGGTGACCATGCCGCACAAGGTCACCACCTTGTCGCTGGCCGATGAAATCACGCCCACCGCCCGCATTGCCGGGGCCTGCAACGCGCTGCTGCTGCGGCCCGATGGCACCTGGTTGGGTGACCAATTTGACGGATCGGGTTTTGTGCGCGGGCTGTTGCGCAAGGGGCGCATGCTGCGCGGGGCGCGGGTGATCGTGTCGGGGGCGGGCGGCGTGGGCTCGGCCATCGCGGCATCGCTCGCGGCCGAGGGTGTGGCCCACATCAGCCTGTATGACACCCACGCCGCCAGCGCCGAAGGGCTGGCCGAGCGCCTGCGTACCCATTACCCGAAGCTGGTGGTGCAGACCGGCTCCAACGACCCGGCAGGTTTTGATGTGGTGGTGAACGCCACGCCGCTGGGCATGAATGAGGACGACCCGCTGCCCTTTGATGTGACCCGCATCGACCCTGCCGCCATGGTGGGCGAAGTGGTGATGAAGACCGAATACACGCCCCTGCTGCAAGCCGCGCTGGCCAAGGGCTACGGCGTGCAGGTGGGTACCGACATGCTGTTCGAGATGATTCCGGCTTATCTCGAATTCTTTGGCTACGGCACCGCCACGGCCGATGAGTTGCGCGCTGTGGCGCAAATCAAGTACTGACGCTGCCGCCCGCAGGGCGGGCGCGCTGCCCGGCCCTTGGCTTTTCTGAACCATTGATTGCTGAGACACGAGGTGTACCCATGCGCCGATCCATTGCCACCGTCTCTTTGAGCGGAACCCTGCGCCAGAAGCTCGAAGCCATTGCCGCTGCGCGGTTTGATGGCATTGAGCTGTTTGAGCCCGACTTCATCAGCTTCACCGGCAGCGCGCGCGAGCTGCGCCAGCAGGCCGCTGACCTGGGCCTGGGCATTGACCTGTACCAGCCGTTTCGCGACTTTGAGGGCATGCCGGATGACCTGTTCCGCCGCAGCCTGGACCGCGCCGAGCGCAAGTTTGATGTGATGCAGGAGCTGGGCTGCCCGCTGATGCTGGTGTGCTCCAACACCTCGCCCGCATCGCTGGGCGATGCCGAGCGCGCAGCGGCGCAACTGCACGAGCTGGCCGAGCGCGCTAGCCGCCGCAACCTGCGCATTGGCTATGAGGCCCTGGCCTGGGGCAAGTGGGTCAACTTGTACCAACAGGCGTGGAACATTGTCGAAAAGGCCGACCATCCGCACCTGGGGTTGATTCTGGACAGCTTTCACACCCTGTCGTTGCGCGACGACCCGATGGGCATTGCCGACATTCCGGGCGAGCGCATCTTCTTTGTGCAGATGGCCGATGCGCCGCTGCTGGCCATGGACGTGATCCAGTGGGCGCGCCACCACCGCAACTTTCCCGGCCAGGGGCAGCTGGATGTGGTGACGTTTTTTGAGCAGGCGCTGCTGGCGGGCTACACCGGCAACCTGTCGCTCGAAATCTTCAACGACGTGTTCCGCGAAACGCCCAACCGCCGCACGGCGCTGGACGCCATGCGCTCGCTGCTGTTTTTGGAGAGCGAATGCAAGAGCCGCCTGACCGCCCGCGCCCAGCAAGGCACGGACGAGGCCCGCGCCCCCGCAGCTACCCGGGCGCTGCAGCGGCTGGACCTGGCTACCCCGCCTGCCGCGCAGCCCTTGGGCGGCTTCAGCTTCATCGAGTTTGGCGTGGATGAGGCCACGGGCCAGGCACTGGCCAGCACCTTCACCGCGCTGGGCTTTGAGCACACGGGCCGCCACCGCAGCAAGGCGGTGGATTTGTACTGCCAGGGCGATATCCAGTTCGTCATCAACACCCAGCCGGGCTCTGAGGCGCGCCAGCGCTTTGACGAGCTGGGCCCTGCGGTGTGTGCCATGGGGCTGGTCGCGCCCGACCCGGTGCAGGCCGCCAACCGTGCGGCTGCGCTGCTATCGGCCCGCCATGTGAGCCCACTGGGCCCGAACGAGTTGCAGCTGCCCGCCATCATCTCGCCCGGCGGCGCGGTGGTGCACTTTGTGCACGCAGGCTCCACGCTGGATGCTGACTTTGTGGCGCCCGTGCCGCGCGCGCCGGTGCCGCAGGCAGGCGGCCTCACGCATGTGGACCACATGGCGCTGGCGTTGGCGCACGACCAGCTCGACACCTGGACGCTGTTTGCCCAGTCCATTCTGGGCCTGAGCGCGGGCGAGAGTCTGGAGCTGGCCGACCCGTTTGGGCTGGTGCGCAGCTGTGCGCTGAGCAACGCGCAGCGCAGCCTGCGCATGGTGCTCAATGTCTCCAAAAGCCAGCGCACGCGCACGGCGCAGCAGGTGCGGGCCACTGGCCGATCGGGCGGCGGCGTGCACCACATCGCGCTGGCCACGCAGGATATTTTTGCCACGGTGCAGACTTTGCAGGCCCATGGCGTGAAGTGGCTGCCCATCAGCCCCAACTATTACGAAGACCTGCTGGCACGCCTGGATCTGGATGAAGACTTGGTGCGCCGCATGCAGGCGCTGAACATCGTGGCCGATGTGTCGCCCGGCGGCGGGCGCTTTTTGCACGCCTACACCGAGCCCTTTGCCGACCGCTTCTTCTTTGAAGTGGTGCAGCGCGAGGGCGGTTACGACGGCTATGGTGCCGTGAACGCCGCTGTGCGCATGGCCGCGCAAGAGAACGCACACCAGCGCGCTGGTGCGGGGCCGTGAGAGGGATGCCCGTGGGCCTCTTGTTTGGGAGGGATTATGGACAAAAACGGCACTGGCGCTTGCTGCATAAGCGCTGGCAGCTATTGATTTGATAGTGCTATTGCCTGGAGCCAAGCCGCAGCCCTGACCCATGCAGCCATCCCCTGCGCGGCTGGGTACCCCTGCCATGCCCTTTGGTGTGAGAACCTGTTCAAAGTCTTTTTGGAGTTGCACAAGTGTGTTGCCGGGCGCCCGGCTAGGGGATGGGCTGCAAGGCGCGGTGCGCAGCCAATAGCCCGTGCTATTGGCAAGCGCTGCAACGCCGCAGACCGCCCGGCAAGCCACTTGCCCAAAGGGTTGGAGTGAAATCGGGCGATTGGATGCCCCGCTGCTTGCATGGGCATGAGCCCATGCGGCGCACCCGAAGCATCCACTCATCCCGATTGCACTCCAATGCAATCTTCAAAAAGACTTTGAACAGGTTCTAAGCCCCGCACCGGGCATGCAGCGCGCTGCGCGCTTAAAGTGCAGGGTGTCGCAGGCCTTGCGCCGCGTTTTTGATCCCTACACCAAGACCCATGATCGATTCTTTACGCACCCGGCTGCGCCCCCTGGCGCTGTGGGGCGCCGCCCTGGCTTGTAGTGCTGCAGCCGCGGCGCCCGGCCCCGCTGATCCTGTTCCTGCCACCTCTGCAGCCTTTGCGGCCCCTGCCGCCACCGTGCCCGCTGGCATGGCATCGCGCGTGCTGGCCTGCACCACCTGCCACGGCAAGGAAGGTCGCGCCACGGCCGAGGGTTACTTCCCCCGCATTGCGGGCAAGCCTGCGGGCTACCTGCACAACCAGTTGCTCAACTTTCGCGATGGGCGGCGCAGCTACCCGCAAATGGGTTATCTCATCGAGCACCTGACCGATGACTACCTGCGCGAAATGGCCGTGCACTTCGCCGCGCTTGATTTGCCTTACCCGCCGCCGCCAGCCCCTCAGGGCACCCCCGCGCAGCTGGAGCAGGGCCGTGCCCTGGTACAGCAGGGCGATGCGGCGCGCAAGATTCCGGCATGCGTGCAATGCCACGGCGCAGCCATGACGGGGGTGGCGCCGTCCATTCCCGGTCTGCTGGGCCTGCCGCGTGATTACCTCAACAGCCAGCTCGGCGCCTGGAAGACCGGCCAGCGCAAGGCCCAGTCGCCCGACTGCATGGCCGACGTGGCCCGCCAGCTCACGCCCGAAGATGTGAGCGCCGTGTCTGCCTGGCTGGCTGCGCAGCCCGTGCCTGGTAATGGCAAGCCGGTGGCCAGCCTGTCGGGCCCCATGCCTGCACGCTGCGGCGGCGTGGCCGAAGGAGGCCGCCCATGAACCCGCAGCGCTTTTTGCGGCTGGTGTCGGGCGCGTTGGCCGCCCTGGGCATCAGCGCCGCCGCCATCGTGGCCCTGAACCTGCGCGGTGAGGACCCCTTGCCCAGCGCCGAAACCCTGAAGCCCACCCCCGCTCTGGTGGCGCAGGGCGAATACCTGACCCGCGTGGGCAATTGCATGGCCTGCCACACCGTGCAGGGCGGTGCGCCGTTTGCGGGCGGGCGCGGCATTGAAACGCCGTTTGGCGTGGTCTACAGCTCCAACCTCACACCTGACAAAGCCACCGGCCTGGGCGCGTGGACGTCGGCCGAGTTCTGGCGCGCCATGCACAACGGCCGTGGCAAGGACGGGCGGCTGCTGTACCCCGCCTTTCCGTACACCAGCTACACCCACGTCACCCGCGAAGACTCCGACGCCATCTTTGCCTACCTGCAAAGTCTGGCGCCGGTGGCGCAGGCCAACAAGGTGCATGCGCTGCGCTTTCCGTACAGCACCCAGGCGGCGCTGGGCGTGTGGCGGGCCTTGTTCTTCACCCCGGCAGACGTGGCCCAGCCAGCCGCGTCGGCACCGCAGGCACTGGCCACCGCGCAGGTGCCTGACTACCAGCGCGGCGCTTACTTGGTGAACGGGCTGGGCCACTGTGCCGCTTGCCACACCCCCCGCAACAGCTTGGGGGCCGAGCAGCAAGGGCAGGCCCTGGCGGGCGGGCTGATCCCCGTGCAGAACTGGCTGGCCCCGGCGCTGACCGACGCTGCCCAGGCTGGCGTGCAGCGCTGGCCGCAGGCCGATGTGGTGGCCTTGCTCAAGACAGGCGTGGCCCCGCAGGCTTCCGTCATCGGCCCCATGGCCGAGGTGGTGTTCCGCAGCACGCAGTACCTGAGCGATGCTGACGCCCGCGCCATGGCCGTCTATTTGCAGGCGCTGCCCCAGCATGCAGCCACCCCCGCCAAGCAGGCCGCAGCCCCCGTGTCGGTCATGGAGCGCGGCGCCAAGGTGTACGAGGCGCAATGCGCCCAGTGCCACGGCGCGCAAGGGCAGGGCGCCAAGGACGAGGCCGGCCAACCCGCCTCCCCGCCGCTGGCGGGCAACCGCGCCGTGGTGCTGGCTGACCCGACCAACCTGGTGCGCGTGGTGCTGCAGGGCGGCTATTTGCCAGCCACCGCAGGCAACCCGCGCCCGCATGGCATGCCGCCCTTTCAGCACCTGCTGGGCGATGAGGACGTGGCGGCCGTGGCCACTTTTGTGAGGAATAGCTGGGGCAACCAGGCCGCGGGTGTGGGTACCATCGAGGTTTACCGCGCCCGCGAGCGGCGCAGCCCCTGACACCGTTGTTGCCCTGGCCCGCCTGATTGGCGGGCTGGAGGAGTTGTATCCATGCCCAGCCACACCGCCTTGCCCGTTGATTCCACTGCCCCCGCCGCCCAGCCCGGCGGCTGGTGGGCCGTGTGCCTGTGCGCGGGCTGGTGCGGCACCTGCCGCGACTACCGGGCGCTGTTTGACGCTTTGGCCCAGGCCCATCCCGAGGTGCGCTTTGAATGGGTGGACATTGAAGACGAATCGGAACTGGCGGGCGACCTGGATGTGGAGACCTTCCCCACGCTGCTGATTGCCGATGGCCGCAAGGCGCATTTTCTGGGCCCCTTGCTGCCCCAGGCTGCGGTGTTGGAACGGTTGCTGGCCACCCTGCGCAGCGGTGCCCCTTCTGGCGCCGCCACCGACCCCATGGCGCAAGAGGTGTTTGACCGCGTGCGTGCAGACCGCACTGTGGCAGGCACTTGATGCTATTGAATAGATAGCTGCTGGCGCTTATTCATCAAGCGCTAGAGGCCAATTTGACCTGTAATGCCTGACACCTTCTGGTTTGACCCCGACTCCTTGCGCGCTCTGTGCGAGGACGGCCCCTGGATGCGTGGCAAGGCCCTGCTGGCCCAAGGCGTGGTGGGCGAGCCCGACATTGAGCCGCTGGACGAAGGCTGGCGCATACAGGCCCTGGTGCAGGGCACGCAGCACCTGCCGTATGAAGTGGCCGTCACCCTGGCGGTGATGCCCGATGGCCAGGTGGACTACTGGCGCAGCGTGTGCGACTGCCCCGTGGGGCGCCAGTGCAAGCACGCGGTGGCGTTGATGCTCAAGGCTGCCCGCCTGCCGCTGAGCGACGAGGCCCGCGCTGCCGCAGCCCCGCGCAAGGGCGTGAGCGCGGCGGCAGCATCCTTGTCCGCGCGCGAACGCATGGCCGCTGTGCAGCAGGCCGAGGCCCAGGCCCAGCTGGTGAACTGGCTGGCCGCACTGGACCGCGCCGCCGGGGGCGATGTGGTGCTTAGCCCCACTGACCGCAGTGCGCGGCCCGAGCAATATCTGTATTTGCTGTCGGTGGTGGGCGGCATGCGCCAGCCGGTGCAGCTGCAGCTTGAAGCCGTGGTGTCTTACCCCAAGGTGACCGGTGGCTGGGCCAAGCCCAAGCAGGTGCGTACCCAGCCCGCCAAGGGACAGGCGGTGTACGACCAGGCCAGTGAGACCGATCGACAGGTGCTGCAACTGCTGCGCGCCATGCCGCGCAGCCAGGCGTATTACTCGGCCTATAGCGGCGCCCCCTGCGCGGTGCTGGAAGGGCAGGTGGGTTTGCTGGCGCTGCAACAGGCCGCCAGCACCGGGCGGCTGTTTGCCGATGCGGGTGGATCCACCGTGGGCAACGCCCTGCGCTGGGGCCCCGCACGCCCCTTGCAGTGGTGCTGGCACGAGTTGCCCGCCCAGTCGGGGGCGCTGTCGGTCGAGCCTGCCTGGCAGCTGCGCGCTGCTCTTGCCGGTGACAGCGGCACGCTGTGCCACAACAGCCCGCCCTTGTTCATCGATGCCGAGCGGGGTGAATGCGGGCCGGTGGATCTGGGCTCCGTTTCTCCCGCACAGCTGGAGGTGTTGCTCAAGGCCCCCGCGCTGCGCGAGTCGGCCATCGAAAAATACCAGGATGAAATGGCCCGCAGCCTGCACCAACTGCCCCTGCCCCCGGTGGTGCAAAGCGTGCAGCGGTTGCAGGGTGTGGTGCCCCGGCCTTGCCTGCACCTGGCCCCCACGCCGCTGGCCGACCGGCCCACGCTGGGCCTGGTGATGGCGCGGCTCACCTTTGACTATGCCGGCCACCGTGGCTGGTGGCCAGGGCAGGGCGCGCAGGTGATGGTGCCGCCGCTGGATGGGAGCGACGGCCCCAAGGTGCTGCTGCAGCGCCACCCGCAGGCGGAGCTGGAAGCCATCCAGAAACTGATGGCGCTGGGCCTGCTGGCCACCGACGAGGGGGTGTTTGGCCTGCCCGGCGAGCGCTCGCAGCAGGCCTGGATGCCGTGGGCCGATGCGGGCTTTGCGGTGTTCATCGAAGCGGGGTTTGACGTGACGCAGGACCCGGCGCTTCAGGGCTGGGTGAGCCGTGCGCAAAACTTGACGGTGGCGCTGGCGCCGCAGCCGGTGGCTCACGCTGCCAGGCCCGGGCAAGAAGATTCGGTCGAAGAACCAGCGCCACTCAGCGCCTTTGCACAGGATGATGGGCGCGATGGCGAGCTAGATGTGATGCTTGATCAGGTGCAAGACACCTCGCCCTGGTTTTCGCTCTCACTGGGCGTGGAACTGGACGGCCAGCGCCACAACGTGCTGCCCTGGCTGCCCGACCTGATCGCCCAGGCCGCGCAGCACCCGCCCGACCCCGCCACCGGGCAGCCGCAGTTGCCGCCGTTTGTCTACGTGCCGCGTGGCGATGCCCAAGGCGGCTTTGTGCGCCTGCCCACCGAGCCGCTGCGCCCTTGGCTGGCCGCCTTGCTGGAGCTGGTGGGCGAACGCGGGGTAGATTTTTCGCAGCCCAGCCTGCGCCTGTCGAGGCTGGAAGCCTTGCGAGCCAGTGCCGCCCTGGGCGAGGGCGCGGTGTGGCAGGGTGCGGCGTCGCTGCAGGCCCTGGTGCAGAAGCTCCAGGGCGCCAGCCCCATCGCCGAGGTGCCCCTGCCTGCCAGCGTGCACGCCAGCCTGCGCCCGTACCAGCAGCAGGGGTTGAACTGGCTGCAGTTTTTGCGGGCCCAGGGCCTGGGTGGCATCCTGGCCGATGACATGGGCCTGGGCAAAACGCTGCAAACGCTGGCCCACATCCAGGTCGAAAAAGACGCGGGCCGCCTCACGGCCCCCGCGCTGGTGATTGCCCCGGTGAGCCTGATGGGCAACTGGCACAGCGAGGCCGCACGTTTTTGCCCCGGTCTGCGCACCCTGGTGCTGCACGGCGCAGGCCGCCACGAACTGGCTGATTCGGTGGCCGAGCACGATCTGGTCATCGCCCCCTATTCACTGCTGCAGCGCGACCGTGAGCGCTGGCTGCAGTTGCAGTGGCATCTGGTGGTGCTGGACGAGGCACAAAACATCAAAAACGCCAGCACCAACGTGGCGCAGGTGGTGTCTGCACTGCAGGCGCGGCACAGGCTGTGCCTGTCGGGCACACCCATGGAAAACCACCTGGGCGAGATCTGGAGCCTGTTCCACTTCCTGATGCCCGGTTTTTTAGGCAGCCAGCAGCGGTTTCGTGAGCTGTTTCGCAACCCCATAGAAAAACAGGGTGACACCGGACGGCTGGCCCAATTGCGTGCCCGCGTCGCACCGTTCATGCTGCGCCGCACCAAGGCGCTGGTGGCGTATGAGCTGCCGCCCAAGGTGGAAACCGTGATGCGCGTGGAACTGAGGGGTGCCCAGGCCGATTTGTACGAAACCATCCGCCTGGGCATGGAAAAGACGGTGCGCGAAGCCCTGCATTCCAAGGGCCTGGCCAAATCGCAGATCACCATCCTGGATGCGCTGCTCAAGCTTCGCCAGGTCTGCTGCGACCCGCACCTGGTGCCGCTGGAGTCTGCCCGCCAGGTGCGCGAATCGGCCAAGATGGCGCAGTTGATGGAGCTTTTGCCCGAAATGCTGGCTGAGGGGCGGCGGGTGCTGCTGTTTTCGCAGTTCACCAGCATGCTCGGCTTGATCGAGGCGGAGCTGCAGGCCCGGGGCTTGCCTTGGGTCAAACTCACCGGCCAAAGCCAAAAACGCGATGAGATCATTCAGCGCTTTACCAGCGGCGAGGTGCCGCTGTTCCTCATCAGCCTGAAGGCCGGTGGTGTGGGGCTGAACCTGCCCCAGGCGGACACCGTCATCCACTACGACCCGTGGTGGAACCCCGCTGCCGAGGCTCAGGCCACCGACCGCGCCCACCGCATTGGCCAGACGCAAAACCTGTGGGTGGTAAAAATGGTGGCCCAGGGCACGATTGAGGAACGCATTCTGGCCTTGCAGGAGCGCAAGGCGCAGCTGGCCCAGTCCATCTACGGCGGCGAAGCGGCCCGCCGTGAACCGCTGTTCACCGAGAGCGACCTCCAGCAGCTGTTGCGGCCCTTGGGAGCGGACTGAATCGCTGTTGCTAAGTGTGCACTGTCGTTGCAAATCAATGCTTTAAAGAGTACAATCCAGCTCTCACGACCAAACGGGCGGGTACCAACCGCCCGTTTTTTTTGGTCGATTGGTTTTGGAGCTCGAAGCTGTCAGAAGGGGGTCTTCTGGGGGTTATCGGGTTTTTCGTTTTTCCCGGGATTGAACTGAACACGTGGCACTGCAGCAAATCGTAGAACAAGTTGTGACTGGTCTGGGCTATGACCTGGTAGAGATTGAACGCTCTGCCGGAGGCCTCTTGCGCATCACCATTGATTTGCCCTGGGTGGCTCCGGCCACCGATGCACCCGCCCCGCTGCTGGACCAGTTTGTCACCGTGGAAGATTGCGAAAAGGTCACCCGCCAGCTGCAGTTTGCGCTGGAGGTGGACGGTGTGGAATACAAGCGCCTGGAAGTGTCATCCCCAGGCATTGACCGCCCCCTGCGCCACGAACAGGATTTCGTGCGTTTCGAGGGTTCGGTCATCGACATCACCCTGAAGGCGCCCATGGGTGCGGCAGCGGCCGGTCAGGTCAGCGCCAATCGCAAGAAATTTCGCGGCACGCTGGAGCGTGCAGAGTCTGGTGGCTGGCAGATCGTCTGGAGAGACGAGCCTGCAGTCAAGCCTGGTCAAAAAGTCAGCAAGAAACGTGTTCCGGCGCCGTTGCAGGCACTGGGTTTCACCTTGGATGAATTGCGTGATGCGCGTCTGGCGCCCATCGTTGATTTCAAGGGCCGTGCTGGCAAGGCGGGGCAGGGCGCTGCCTGAGCCGCAGATTAAAAATACAGGATGGCAGGTTGCCCCACGGTGGCCAGCATCTTCAGTGATTGAAATAGGAGAGTCGTCGCATGAATCGCGAATTGTTGATGTTGGTTGAGGCCATTTCGCGCGAGAAGAACGTGGAGCGTGATGTGGTCTTGGGTGCCGTGGAATCGGCTCTGGCCCAGGCTACCAAGAAGCTGTACCAAGGCGAAGTGGATATCCGCGTGTCCATCGACCGTGACAGCGGCAACTACGAGACTTTCCGCCGCTGGCTGGTGGTGCCTGATGATGCTGGCCTGCAAAACCCCGATGCTGAAGAGCTGCTGATGGACGCTCGCGAGCGCGTGCCCGACATCGAGGTGGGCGAGTACATCGAAGAAGGTGTCGAATCCGTGCCCATTGGCCGCATCGGCGCCATGGCTGCCAAGCAGGTCATCCTGCAAAAGATCCGCGATGCTGAGCGTGAAATGCTGCTCAACGACTTCATGTCGCGCGGCGAAAAGATCTTCACCGGCACCGTCAAGCGCATGGACAAGGGCGACATCATTGTCGAATCCGGCCGCGTGGAAGGCCGCCTGCGTCGCTCGGAAATGATTCCGAAGGAAAACTTGCGCAGTGGCGACCGTGTGCGCGCCATGATCATGGAAGTGGACCTGACGCTGCGCGGCGCACCGATCATCCTGTCGCGTTCGGCCCCCGAATTCATGGTGGAGCTGTTCCGCCAGGAAGTGCCCGAGATCGAGCAAGGCCTGCTGGAGATCAAGTCCTGCGCCCGTGATCCCGGTTCGCGCGCCAAGATTGCCGTGCTGTCTCACGACAAGCGCGTGGACCCCATCGGCACCTGCGTCGGCGTGCGTGGCACCCGTGTCAATGCCGTGACCAATGAACTGGCCGGTGAGCGTGTGGATATCGTGCTGTGGTCGGAAGACCCCGCGCAGTTCGTGATTGGTGCGCTGGCACCCGCGAACGTGTCCTCCATCGTGGTGGATGAAGAAAAGCACGCCATGGACGTGGTGGTGGACGAAGAAAACCTGGCCATTGCGATTGGCCGTGGTGGTCAGAACGTGCGCCTGGCTTCCGACCTGACGGGCTGGAAGATCAACATCATGGACGCCGCCGAAAGCGCGCAGAAGCAGGCCAACGAGTCCGACGCCTCGCGCCGCCTGTTCATGGAAAAGCTGGATGTGGACGAAGAAATCGCCGACATCCTGATCTCCGAAGGCTTTGCCACCCTGGAAGAAGTGGCCTATGTGCCGCTGCAGGAAATGCTGGAGATCGAATCGTTTGACGAAGACACCGTGAACGAGCTGCGCGCCCGCGCCAAGGATGCGCTGCTGACCATGGAAATCGCCCGTGAGGAAAGCGTGGAAGAGGTCTCTCAAGACCTGCGCGACCTCGAAGGCATGACCCCCGACCTGATTGCCAAGCTGGCCGAAGGCGGTGTGCATACACGTGACGACTTGGCCGATCTGGCCATTGATGAGCTGACCGACCTGACCGGACAGTCTGCTGAAGAAGCCAAGGCCTTGATCATGAAGGCCCGCGAACATTGGTTCGTGGCAGGGCAAGAGTAAGGTCAGGGAGGCACGAACCAAATATGTCGAGTAATACTGTCGCCGAGTTCGCTAACGAACTCAAGAAATCGCCCGAAACCCTGCTGGATCAGCTCAAGGCTGCTGGTGTGGGCAAGACTGCCGCTTCAGACCCCCTGACCGAGTCTGACAAGCAGAAACTGCTGGCCTACCTGCAGGCCAGCCATGGCACCGCTTCGGCGGATCGCAAGAAGATCACCATGGTGAAGAAGTCCACCAGCGAGATCAAGCAGGCCGATGCCACAGGCAAGGCACGTACGATCCAGGTGGAAGTGCGCAAGAAGCGCACCTTCATCCAGCGCGATGAAGGCGCCGAGGCGTCTGCGCCGGCCGCCCAGGCGCGTGAAGCTGCCGTGGATGAATCTGCCGTGTCGCGCGAGGACCAGGAACTGGTTCGCCGCGAGGAAGAAGCCCGCCGCCAGGCTGAGCTGATTCGCCACCAGGAAGCTGAACTGGCTACCAAACGAGCTGAGCGCGAAGAGCGCGAGCGCCGCGAACGTGAAGCTGAAGAGCGCGCCGCCGCCTATGCTGCCCAGGAAGCTGCCAAGAAGGCGCAAGCCTCTGCGCAGCAGCAGGAAGCTACACGCGAGCAGCAGGCCGAAGCGGCTGCCCGTGCCGCAGCCCAAAATGAAGCCCGCGAAAAGGCAGCCGCTGAGGCCAAGGCCCGTTCCGAAGAAGAAGCGGCGCGTGCCCGCGATCTGGAAGAGCGTCGCCGCAAGGCCCTGGCGGAAGCCGAGGCCATTCGCGCGATGATGGCTGCGCCCAAGAAGTCCGTCATGGTGGCCAAAAAGCCGGAGGAACCCAAGCCAGCAGCCAAGCCCGCCGCCGTGGGTGACGCCAAGAAGGGCACCCTGCACAAGCCTGCCGTTGGTACCGGCACAGGCCCACGCAATGCGGGTGCTGCCGCACCAGCCGCCCCCGGCGCTGGTTCGGGCAAGGAGGTCAAGTCGGCCAAGTTGTCTTCCAGCTGGGCGAACGACACGGCCAAGAAGAAAGAAATCAAGACCCGCGGCGACAGCAGTGGTGGCGTGGGCCGCAACAACTGGCGTGGTGGCCCCCGTGGCCGCCGTGGTGACAACCGCGATCAACGCGACGATCACCAGAACTCCGCACCGGTGGAAGCCCGGATCATCGAAGTGCATGTGCCTGAAACCATTACGGTGGCAGAGCTGGCACACAAGATGTCGATCAAGGCCTCTGAAGTGATCAAGGCCTTGATGAAGATGGGCCAGATGGTCACCATCAACCAGCCTCTGGACCAGGACACCGCCATGATTGTGGTGGAGGAAATGGGCCATAAGGCAGTGGTCGCGGCGCTGGACGATCCAGAAGCCTTCACCGACGAAGATGCGGGTCAAAAAGACGCCGAACTGCTGCCACGCGCTCCTGTGGTCACCGTCATGGGCCACGTGGACCACGGCAAGACCTCGCTGCTGGACTACATCCGCCGCGCCAAGGTGGCGTCTGGCGAAGCTGGTGGTATCACGCAGCACATTGGCGCCTACCACGTCGAAACCCCACGCGGCATGGTGTCGTTCCTCGATACCCCCGGTCACGAGGCCTTCACGGCCATGCGTGCCCGCGGTGCGCAGGCCACCGACATCGTGATTCTGGTGGTAGCGGCCGACGACGGCGTCATGCCCCAGACCAAGGAAGCCATCAAGCACGCCAAGGCAGCCAAGGTGCCGATCGTGGTGGCCATCACCAAGGCTGACAAGCCCGATGCCAACCCTGACCGCGTCAAGCAGGAGCTGGTGGTCGAGGAAGTGGTGCCTGAAGAGTACGGCGGTGATTCGCCGTTTGTGCCGGTGTCCTCTAAGACCGGTATGGGCATCGACGAATTGCTGGAGCAAGTGCTGCTGCAAGCTGAAGTGCTGGAACTCAAAGCGCCTGTCGAAGCCATGGCCAAGGGCTTGGTGATTGAAGCGCAACTGGACAAGGGCCGTGGCCCTGTGGCCACGGTGCTGGTGCAGTCCGGTACGCTGAAGGTTGGCGATGTGGTGCTGGCGGGTCAAACCTCCGGCCGCGTGCGCGCCATGCTGGACGAAAACGGCAAGCCTGCCAAGACGGCTGGCCCGTCGATTCCGGTGGAAATCCAGGGTCTGTCGGATGTGCCGCAAGCCGGTGACGAGTTCATGGTACTGAGCGATGAGCGCCGTGCCCGCGAGATCGCGACCTACCGTGCTGGCAAGTTCCGCAACACCAAGCTGGCCAAGCAACAGGCAGCCAAGCTGGAAAACGTCTTCAACGAGATGACGGCGGGCGAGGTGCAGACCCTGCCCATCATCATCAAGGCCGACGTGCAAGGCTCGCAGGAAGCGTTGGCCGCCTCGCTGCTCAAGCTGTCCACCGACGAGATCCGTGTGCAGCTGGTGTATGCCGGCGTGGGCGGTATCAGCGAATCCGACGTGAACTTGGCGATTGCCTCCAAGGCCATCGTGATCGGCTTCAACGTGCGTGCCGATGCCGGTGCGCGCAAGCTGGCCGAGTCGAGCGATGTGAGCCTGCATTACTACAACATCATTTACGACGCCGTGGATGAGTTGAAGGCAGCCATGTCTGGCATGCTGGCCCCTGAGCAGCGCGAAGAAGCCCTGGGTACCGCCGAGATCCGCACGGTGTTCGTGGCGTCCAAGATCGGTACGGTGGCGGGTTCGTACATCACCTCCGGCCAGGTCACGCGCAACTGCAAGTTCCGCCTGCTGCGCGACAACGTGGTCATCTACACCGGCGAAGTCGAGTCTGTGCGCCGACTCAAGGACGATGTCAAGGAAGTCAAGGAAGGCTTCGAGTGCGGTATCAAGCTGCGCAACTACAACGACATCAAGGAAGGCGATCAGCTGGAGTTCTTCGAGATCAAGGAAATCGCACGGACGCTGTAAGGCGAACGAGGTACTAGCGACAACATGGCTGCGAAGAAATCTGCTACCCCTAACCGTGCCTTCAAGGTGGCCGACCAGATCCAGCGCGATCTGACCGAGCTCATCGCGCGCGAGTTGAAAGACCCGCGCGTGGGCATGGTGACGCTGCAAGGCGTGGAGGTCACTCCCGACTATGCCCATGCCAAGGTGTTTTTCAGCCTGCTGGTGGGTGACCCTGTGGAAACCCAGGCGGCGCTCAACCAGGCTGCGGGTTTCCTGCGCAATGGCCTGTTCAAGCGCTTGCACATCCACACCGTGCCTACGCTGCACTTCGTGTTCGACCGTACTTCCGAGCGCGCGGCCGACATGAACGCCTTGATCGCCAAGGCGGTTTCTTCGCGCGCGAAAGACGACGAGGAAGCATGACCGAGCGCGCTCCCCGCATCCGGGTGCAGCGGCGCCCGGTGCACGGAGTGCTGCTGCTCGACAAACCGCTCGGCCTTTCGAGCAACGACGCCTTGCAAAAGGTGAAGTGGTTGCTGCGCGCCGAAAAAGCGGGCCATACCGGTACGCTGGATCCGCTGGCATCCGGCGTGCTGCCTCTGTGCTTTGGTGCGGCTACCAAATTCAGCCAACTGCAACTCGACGCCCCCAAGACCTACGAGGCCGTGGCGTTGCTGGGCGTGACCACCGCTACCGGCGATGCCGAGGGCGACGTGCTGGAGCGCCGCGATGTGCTGCCTGAACACCTGACGCCTGAGCGCCTGGCCGCCGTGCAGCAGCAGTTCACTGGCCCGATCAGCCAGGTGCCTCCCATGCACAGCGCGCTCAAAAAAGACGGCAAGGCGCTGTACGAGTACGCCCGCGCTGGCATTGCCGTGGAGCGTGAGGCGCGCCAGGTCGTCATTCATGCATTGAAACTGGAGCTGATCCAGACAGAGAAAGCGCAAGCAGCTATCAAAATGATAGTGACTTGCAGCAAGGGTACATACATCCGTACCTTGGGAGAAGACATTGGTGCAGCGCTGGGGGTGGGGGCTCACCTGACCTTTTTGCGCCGCATCGATACGGGAGGCCTGGGGGTCGAGCGTTGCGTCACTTTGGCGCAGCTCGAAGCCATGGACGAGGCGCAGCGTCTGGCTTGCGTTCTGCCTCCCGAGTCGCTGCTGGTGGGGCACACCCGTGTCACGTTGGACGGCGACAATGCAGCCCGGTTCTTGTCGGGTGTGCGTCGCCGTGGACCCTGGCCTGACGCCAGTGCCGTGGCGGTCTTTGGCGATCAACCTGCAGCGTTGCTGGGGGTGGGCCACATCGTTGGCGGGGAGCTGGTGCCGGGCAGGCTCCTGAGTCCGCTGGAAATTCAACAAATTTTGGAAGGCACGCCGCATTCCGCGTCCATGGCGCACAGCGGCACATTGGAAAAACTATGACGAAACAAATCCGCAATATCGCGATCATTGCCCACGTTGACCATGGCAAAACCACCATGGTCGACCAGCTGCTGCGCCAGTCCGGCACCTTTGCCGACCACGAAAAGGTCGTCGATACCGTGATGGACAACAACGCGATCGAAAAAGAGCGTGGCATCACCATCCTGGCCAAGAACTGCGCCGTGAGCTGGAAGGGCACGCACATCAACATCGTGGACACCCCCGGTCACGCGGACTTCGGCGGCGAAGTGGAACGTGCCCTGTCGATGGTGGACAGCGTGGTGCTGCTGATTGACGCGCAAGAAGGCCCCATGCCCCAGACGCGTTTCGTGACCAAGAAGGCCTTGGCCCTGGGCCTGCGCCCCATCCTGGTAGTGAACAAGGTGGATAAGCCCGGTGCCAACCCCGACAAGGTCGTGAACGCTGCGTTCGACCTGTTCGACAAGCTGGGTGCCACCGACGAACAACTCGACTTCCCCGTGGTGTACGCCTCGGGCATCAACGGCTGGTCGTCGCTCGAAGAAGGCGCTCCTGGTGAGCAGTGGGGCCCCGACATGTCGGCCCTGTTCGACACCATCCTCAAGCACGTGCCGCCGAACACTGGCAACCCTGACGCTCCCCTGCAACTGCAAATCTCGGCGCTGGACTTCTCCACCTTCGTGGGCCGCATCGGCGTGGGTCGTATCAGCCAGGGCACTTTGAAGCCCATGCAGGACGTGGTCGTCATGGAAGGCCCCGGTGGCAAGACCGTCAAGGGCCGCGTGAACCAGGTGCTGACGTTCCAGGGCCTGGATCGCATGCAGACCCCCCTGGCTGGCCCTGGCGATATCGTGCTGATCAACGGCATTGAAGACATCGGCATCGGCGTGACAGTGACCGACCCCGCCAACCCTGCGCCGCTGCCCATGCTGAAGGTGGACGAGCCCACGCTGACCATGAACTTCTGCGTGAACACGTCGCCCCTGGCCGGCCGCGAAGGCAAGTTCGTGACCAGCCGCCAGATCTGGGACCGCCTGCAAAAGGAACTGCAGCACAACGTGGCCCTGCGCGTGAACGAAACGGACGAAGAAGGTGTGTTTGAAGTGATGGGCCGTGGTGAATTGCACCTGACCATCCTCTTGGAAAACATGCGCCGTGAAGGTTACGAGCTGGCAGTGTCCAAGCCCCGCGTGGTGTTCAAGGACATCGACGGCGTCAAGCACGAGCCCATCGAGCTGGTGACGGCTGACATCGAAGAAGGCCACCAAGGCGGCGTGATGCAAGCCCTGGGCGAGCGCAAGGGCGAGCTGGTGAACATGGAGTCCGACGGCCGTGGCCGTGTACGCCTGGAGTACCGCATTCCTGCCCGTGGCCTGATCGGTTTCACCAACGAGTTTCTGAACCTGACGCGCGGTTCCGGTCTGATCTCCAACATCTTCGACGGCTACGAGCCGCACAAGGGTGACATTGGTGGCCGCAAGAACGGCGTGCTGATCTCCATGGACGATGGCGAAATCTTCACCTACGCCCTGGGCAAGCTGGACGACCGTGGCCGCATGTTCGTGAAGGCGAACGACCCGGTGTACGAAGGCATGATCGTCGGTATCCACAGCCGCGACAACGATCTGGTAGTGAACGCCACGCGTACCAAGCAGCTCACCAACTTCCGCGTGAGCGGCAAGGAAGACGCGATCAAGATCACGCCGCCGATCGACCTCACGCTGGAGTACGGTGTCGAGTTCATCGAAGACGACGAGCTGGTCGAAATCACGCCCAAGTCCGTGCGTCTGCGCAAGCGCTATTTGACCGAAAATGAGCGCAAGCGCGCCAGCCGCTCTTGATCTGAAGCGCGCTGACTTCGTGCCGAGCCCACCAGCCCGGCGCGCAGGTTGATCGATGAAAGGGCCCAGCTGTGCTGAGGCCCTTTTTTTCGTCCGTTGGTAGTTCTGACACAGCCGTTCCATGCTCAAACTCACACACACCCGCGCGGTGTTCCTGATGGTGGTGGTGACCTTGCTCTGGTCGATTGCAGGGTTGGTCACGCGCCACCTGGAGCAGGCTCGCAGTTTTGAAGTCACTTTCTGGCGCAGTTTCTTCACCTTGCTGAGCCTGCTGGTCATGCTGCCCGCCATCCAGGGGCGGGGGGTGTTTGGCACCATTCGGCGCGGTGGCGCAGCGCTGTGGCTGTCAGGCTTGTGTTGGGCGACGATGTTCACCGCCTTCATGGTGGCCCTGACGTTGATGCCCGTGGCCAACGTGCTGGTCACCATGGCTGTGGGGCCGCTGCTGACGGCACTTTTTGCTCGGATATTCATCGGCCATCACATTGCGCTGCGCACCTGGGTGGCGATTGGGCTCGCCGGGCTGGGTATTGGCTGGATGTACGGATCACAAATGGCGGGTCTGCCACTGTCTGGCACCTTGGTGGCCCTGTGCGTGCCCGTGGCTGCTGCTGCCAACTGGACGGTGGTGCAGCACTCTCAGCGCCACGGCCAAGCGGTGGATTTGGTGCCTGCGGTGCTGGTGGGGGCTGTGGTGTCGGTGATAGTGACATTGCCGCTGGCCTTGCCGCTGCAAGCCACCGCACATGATTTATTCTTGCTGGCTTTGCTGGGGGTGTTCCAGTTGGCCATCCCTTGCGTTTTGGCGGTGCGTTGTGGGCGCGTGCTCAAGGCTCCCGAGATGGCACTGCTGGGCTTGCTGGAGGTGATCTTTGGCATTCTGCTGGCGTGGCTCGGCGCCGGAGAGCGCCCAGCCTCTGCCGTATTGTCCGGTGGGGCGCTGGTGATTGGTGCCCTGGTTTTCAATGAAATGTTGGGTTGGAAGGAACAAAAATGACGGAGACAGTGGTGGCTGCTGAGGTGTTGAGTGAAGTGCGTGGTCAGGTGGGTTTCATCACCTTGAATCGGCCCCGGGCGCTGAATGCGCTTTCTTTGGGCATGGTGCGTGACCTGATGGCCACCTTGCTTGCCTGGCAGGCCGATGACCGGGTGCTGGCCGTGGCCATTCGCGGCAGCAACAAGGAAGGCCCGTTTGGCGCGTTTTGCGCGGGCGGCGACATTCGCTTTCTGCACCAGGCGGGCAGCCAGGGCAACCCTCTGATCGAAGACTTCTTCACGGAAGAGTACGCCCTCAACCACCTGATCCACAACTACACCAAGCCCTACATCGCCTTCATGGATGGCATCGTGATGGGGGGCGGCATGGGCATCAGCCAGGGGGCGGCCCTGCGCGTGGTGACAGAGCGCACCAAGATGGCCATGCCTGAAACCGCCATTGGCCTGTTCCCCGATGTGGGCGGTGGCTACTTCCTGAGCCGTTGCCCTGGCAGCGTGGGTGAGTGGCTGGCCCTGACGGGCGACACCATTGGCGCGGGTGATGCCATCGAGAACCAGTTGGCCGACGGCTGCCTGCCTTCAGACCAGCAAGCCGCTGTGTGGGATGCCCTGGGCAGCCAGCACTTTGCAGATGGGCAAGCCATTCGCGCTTTTGTTGCTTCAAAATTTGTAGCTGCCAGCGCTCACCACACAAGCGCGAGAGCCGATATTGACCAATATTTTTCGCTGCCTACCGTGGGCGATATCGTGCGCGCCCTGGAGTCCGCCGATACCGACTGGGCGCGTGCCACAGCGGCCACGCTGCGCAAGCGCTCGCCCCTCATGCTGCATGTGGTGCTGGAGCAGATCCGCCGTGCGCGCCACATGGGCCTGGCCGATGATTTGCGCATGGAGCGCGACATGGTGCGCCACTGCTTCTTCCTGCGCCCTGGCCAGAGTGAGACGGTGGAAGGCATCCGCGCCCTGGCGGTCGACAAAGACCACACCCCGAAATGGAACCCCAGCCGCATCGAGGATGTGACGCCCGAGATGGTTGCGCCGTTCTTTGCCAGCCCCTGGCCTGTGCACGCCCATCCATTGGCCGCGTTGAAGTGAGCCTGCCGCACGCAGGTGCGCGCAAGAGACAAAAAAGCCGCTGATGAAGCGGCTTTTTTGCGGGGTGGCAGTTGCTGCTGGTGCCGTGATGGTCAGCGGTTACGGCTCTTCATGGCGCGTTCCACCTCGCGCTTGCCTTCGCGGTCCTTGATGGTGTCGCGCTTGTCGTGTTCGGCCTTGCCCTTGGCCAATGCAATTTCGCATTTCACAAAGCCATTTTTCCAGTGCAGATTCAGGGGCACCAGGGTGTAGCCCTTTTGCTCCACCTTGCCAATCAGGCGCTTGATCTCGTCCTTCTTGAGCAGCAGTTTCTTGGTACGTGCTGACTCGGGGTTGACGTGGGTGGACGCGGTTTTGAGCGGGTGGATCAGGCAGCCCAGCAGGTACAACTCGCCATCGCGGATCAGCACATAGCCATCGGTCAGTTGTACCTTGCCTTCCCGCAGCGCCTTGACCTCCCAGCCGTGCAGCACCATGCCTGCCTCGTGGCGTTCTTCGAAGAAATAATTGAAAGCCGCTTTCTTGTTGTCAGCAATGCGGGACGAGGGATCGGGTTTTTTGGCCATGAGGAATTAGATAAGACGCAAACCGGAAGATAAAAGGCCTCCCTACAATTGTCGCTGTCTCGCACCCGCGATTCTAATTTCTCTGGCCCCCACATCAGCCCTCCCTGCCACGGGGCGCCGGGCCCCGTCTGCATGAAAACCGTTCAAAAGTCTGTCCTCATCTGGTACTCGCCCAAAGAAATGTTTGATTTGGTCACGGCCGTGGAGCGTTATCCCGAATTTCTTCCCTGGTGTGACCGTGCCCAGGTGCTGGAGCACAGCGAAGCGGGGATGACAGCGGAAGTGGGTATTGCGCTGGGCGGTATTCGCCAGACTTTCGTCACCCGCAACGTCCATGAAGCCGGCGAACGGGTGCAAATGCACCTCGTCAAAGGTCCGTTTTCCAAGCTGGAGGGGGACTGGCGCTTTTTGCCTGTGGGCGACGGCACCCAGCGGGCGTGCAAGGTGGAACTGCAATTGAACTACGGCTTCAGCAGCGCCGCACTGGCAGCCCTGGTGGGCCCGGTGTTTGACCGCATTGCGGCCACCATGGTGGATGCTTTCGTCAAGCGCGCAGAGCAGGTGTATGGCTGAGCAAATGGTTGAAGCTGCTGGCCACGACGCAGCAGCAGATCAAGCCTCTCAGGTCCCTTTGACCGTGACCGTGGTGGTGTGCCTGGCCCCGCGGCAAACCCAGCAGTGGGAGTTGCAGTTGCCGCCAGGATCCACCGTGGCAGACGCGCTGCAGGCTTGCCCCAGCGGCTCCGCCTGGCGCCAAGTGAGCAAGGGAGCGGCTCTGTGTGGGATCTGGGGGCGTGTGGTGGAGAAAACCACGGTGCTGCAACACCAGGACCGGGTGGAGGTATACCGCGCCCTGAAGGTAGACCCCAAAGTGGCCCGGCGTGAACGTTTTGCCAAACAGGGCGCGCGCACCACCGGGCTGTTTGCCAGCAAGCGCCCGGGAGCCAAGGCAGGTTACTGAGCCCTGGCTGCCTTGGCTTCAGCGTGTGCAGTCTGACGCGATGATGTCGTTGGTGCGCTTGATTTCTGCGTTGCGGCTGGCTTCGTCCATGATGACTCGCTCGCCCTGTGCATTGGTTTGCTTCATCAAAACGCCGGATTCCAGCGTTGCCTTGGCCTGGCGCGCCCGGGTGCAGTTCTCGGCCTTGGCACGCGCTATCTTTTCTTCTTCCGCCTTTTTCTTGGCGGCTTCGGCAGCTTCAGCGGCGGCCTTTTTCTCTTCCAGTTCTTTGTCTTTGCCAGCCGCTACAGGCTTGGCGGCTGGCTTGGATGCGGCCGCTGCGGGCGTTGCGTTCTCGGTGCTGCTGGCTTCTGGCGTGGCAGCAGGGCGAGCCACCGGCGCACCGCCGGGCTGCTTCAGTATGCTTTTGGCGGGGACTTCAGCTGGCGGGGGGCGGTCGCTGAACACCTTGCGGCCGTCCTTGTCGATCCACTGCCACTGAGCAGCAGCGCCCAGGGCCCATGTGCAGGCCACGGCCAGCAGGAGAAGCTTGTGCATTTTCATGCGGGCAAGTTTAGCGGTGAGGGCGGTGAGCTGTCACAGCATTCGCACTTGGTTACAGATGGGCGGAGGGTTGGGCTCCTCAGCCGGTTGTATCGCCGCCAACAGCGCGGGGGGCAGTGCGGGTACAATCCTTTTTTTGGAGCTTTCTCATGCGCCTTCTTGGAAAAGCGCTCACCTTCGACGATGTGTTGCTGGTGCCAGCGTACTCCCAGGTCCTGCCCAAGGACACGTCCCTCGCGACGAAACTCTCCCGCAACATCCAGTTAAACATGCCCCTCGCCTCCGCCGCCCTCGCAATGCTGACGGAGACTCCGACTGCCGCTCGTGTCCGCCGCCATGGACACTGTGACGGAAGCACGCCTGGCCATTGCCATCGCTCAAGAGGGCGGCATCGGCATCGTGCACAAAAACCTCACACCGCAGGAGCAAGCAGCGCACGTGGCCAAGGTCAAGCGCTATGAATCCGGCGTGCTGCGCGATCCCGTGGTGATCACGCCAGAGCACACGGTTTTGCAAGTGCTTCAGTTGTCTGAGCAACTGGGCATCTCGGGATTCCCCGTGTGCGACGGCGGTAAGGTGGTTGGCATCGTCACTGGCCGTGACCTGCGTTTTGAGACACGCTACGACGTCAAGGTCCACCAGATCATGACGCCGCGCGAGAAGCTCATCACCGTCAACGAAAAAGACGGCACCACGCCCGAACAAGCCAAGGCGCTGCTCAACAAGCACAAGCTGGAGCGCATCCTGGTCATCAACGATGCGTTCGAGCTCAAGGGCTTGATCACGGTGAAGGACATCACCAAGCAAACCAGCTTCCCCAATGCAGCGCGTGACGCGTCTGGCCGTTTGCGCGTGGGCGCTGCGGTGGGCGTGGGCGAGGGCACTGAAGAGCGTGTGGAAGCTCTGGTGCGCGCCGGTGTGGATGCCATCGTGGTGGACACAGCCCACGGCCACAGCAAGGGCGTGATCGAGCGTGTGCGCTGGGTCAAGCAAAACTACCCGCAAGTGGATGTGATCGGCGGCAACATCGCCACTGGCGCGGCTGCGCTGGCCTTGGTGGAAGCTGGTGCCGACGCCGTGAAGGTCGGTATCGGTCCTGGCTCGATCTGCACCACACGTATCGTGGCCGGTGTGGGTGTGCCCCAGATCATGGCCATCGACAACGTGGCCACTGCCCTCAAGGGCACCGGCGTGCCACTGATTGCAGACGGCGGTATTCGCTACAGCGGCGACATTGCCAAGGCTTTGGCGGCTGGCGCCAGCACCATCATGATGGGCGGCATGTTCGCGGGTACTGAAGAGGCTCCCGGCGAAGTGATCCTGTTCCAGGGCCGCAGCTACAAGAGCTACCGCGGCATGGGCTCGATCGGCGCCATGCAGCAAGGCAGTGCCGACCGCTATTTCCAGGAGTCGAGCACCGGCAACCCCAACGCCGACAAGCTGGTGCCTGAGGGCATTGAAGGCCGCGTGCCGTACAAGGGCTCGATGGTTTCCATCGTGTTCCAGATGGCTGGCGGCGTTCGTGCCGCGATGGGCTACTGCGGTTGCGCCACGATCGAAGAGATGAACAACAAGGCAGAGTTCGTCGAGATCACCACCGCTGGTATCCGCGAAAGCCACGTCCATGACGTGCAGATCACCAAGGAAGCACCTAACTACCGCGCGGATTGATCCTTCCGCAACCACAGGCCCGAACCCATCTCCCAGGTGTTCGGGCCTTTGTCTTTTCTCAAGCCCTCACGCACCTTTCTGTCGCCCGCCATGCAACACCAGAAAATCCTCATCCTTGATTTCGGCTCGCAAGTCACCCAGCTCATCGCCCGCCGTGTGCGCGAGGCCCATGTCTACTGCGAAGTGCACCCTTGCGATGTGACCGACGAGTGGATCCGCGAATACGCGAAGGACGGTCAGCTCAAGGGCGTGATCCTCTCTGGCAGCCACGCCAGCGTGTATGAAGTGGACGACAAGGCGCCTGCCGCCGTGTTTGAGCTGGGCATCCCTGTGCTGGGCATTTGCTACGGCATGCAGACCATGGCCAATCAACTGGGCGGCAAGGTCGAAGGCTCCAACACCCGCGAATTCGGCTACGCCGAAGTGCGTGCGCATGGCCACACCGAACTGCTCAAGGGCATTGAAGACTTTGCCACGCCCGAAGGCCACGGCATGCTCAAGGTGTGGATGAGCCACGGCGACAAGGTTACCGAGCTGCCCCCAGGCTTCAAGGTGATGTGTTCCACGCCGTCCTGCCCCATCGCAGGCATGGCCGACGAAAGCCGCCACTATTACGCCGTGCAGTTCCACCCCGAAGTGACGCACACCGTGCAAGGCCGGGCCCTGCTGGAGCGCTTTGTGCTGGGCATTTGCGGCACGCGCGCCGACTGGATCATGCGCGACCATATCGAAGAGGCGGTGCAAAAAATTCGCGAGCAGGTGGGCGACGAGGAGGTGATTCTCGGCCTGTCGGGCGGGGTGGATTCCTCCGTGGCTGCCGCGTTGATTCACCGCGCCATCGGCGACCAGCTCACCTGCGTATTTGTCGATCACGGATTGCTGCGCCTGAACGAAGGCGACATGGTCATGGACATGTTCGAAGGCAAGCTGCACGCCAAGGTGATCCGCGTGGACGCCAGCGATTTGTTCCTGGGCAAGCTGGCGGGCGTGAGCGAGCCCGAGCAAAAGCGCAAGATCATCGGCGGCCTGTTCGTCGATGTGTTCAAAGCCGAGGCCGCCAAGCTCAAGGCGGGCACCGGCGGCCACAAGGGCGCTACCTTCCTGGCCCAGGGCACCATCTACCCCGACGTGATTGAAAGCGGCGGTGCCAAGAGCAAGAAGGCCGTCACCATCAAGAGCCACCACAACGTGGGTGGCCTGCCTGAGCAGTTGGGCCTGAAGTTGCTCGAACCTCTGCGCGACCTGTTCAAGGACGAAGTGCGCGAGTTGGGCGTAGCCCTGGGCCTGCCGCACGAGATGGTCTATCGCCACCCGTTCCCTGGCCCTGGCCTGGGTGTGCGTATCTTGGGCGAGGTGAAAAAAGAATACGCCGACCTGCTGCGCCGTGCCGACGCGATCTTCATCGAAGAGTTGCGCAACTTCAAGGACGAAGCGACAGGCAAGACCTGGTATGACCTGACCAGCCAGGCCTTCACCGTGTTTCTGCCCGTCAAGAGCGTGGGGGTGATGGGCGATGGCCGCACCTACGATTACGTGGTCGCCCTGCGCGCTGTGCAGACCAGCGACTTCATGACCGCAGACTGGGCGGAGCTGCCCTACGCACTGCTCAAGAAGGTGTCTGGCCGCATCATCAACGAAGTGCGCGGCATCAACCGCGTGACGTATGACGTGAGCAGCAAGCCGCCAGCGACGATCGAATGGGAATGATCGAAGCGTAGTTCGCTTCACCTCTGAAAAGGCCTTGAATCACTTCAAGGCCTTTTTTCTTGCGCGGTGGTTCAGCTAGAGCGTGAAGGCGACGGATCATTACCCCCTTCAGCCGCCGGGTACTCAGTGCACCAGCGTCACCCTGGGCGGTAGCGGCCTGAACAGAGTACTGTGGGGCGGTCAAGGCGCGCCGAACAGCCCGCCTTCGTCCAGCAATTCGTAGCTGATCTCAGGCCGCCGCTCCAGCGCTTGGCGGATGGCGGCGGGGATGGACTGGCGGGTTTTGCGGCACAGGCCGCGTTGTTCGTGAACCAGGATGGTGATGCCGCGCAGCGTGCGCACTTCATTGGGCCCGGGGGCGATGGTCAGGCGGATGCCGAGTTGCTGCTCCATGCGGTCTTGCAGGCGGCGCAGGTCGGCCAGGCTGGTGATCTGCTCCAGCCGCTGCAGCAGGCGCTTTTCTTCCTCGCGGGTGAGCAGCAGCACCCGGGCATCGGCCTGGGGGTCTTGCAGCAGGGCGTCGCGGTCGCATACGCAGGCGCCGGGCGGGCATTCGGTGCGGATGGGCAGCGTGGGGGGCAGCGCGTTCATGGTGCGGTGATTGTGCCGTTGGCCTTGCAATTGCGCATGGCTTTGCGGGAAAGCTCGGGTGCCGCGGGGTGGGTGTTGTAGCCTCGGAGGTTTTGATTTTCGGGGATCGCTTTCGTGACGCCACACAACGATTTTTGGCCAGGCAGCCACTTTTCGCTCTTGCAACGCGATGCGCGGGGCTGGCTGGTGCCTACCGAGGCGTACGTGCGCACCTTGCTGGCACGGCCCGAACTGGCGCTGGTGCCGGAGTCCTGCGCTGCAGAAATCGCCTTGCACGAGGGGCTGGTGGCCGCACCCCTGGCACCTGTGCAGCGCGAGCAATTGGCGGCAGTGCAGGATGACGATGCGCGTGAGAACTACGCGGTGTTTCTGCGCTTTCGCGACGGCCTTCTGGCTGGGGGCACGTTGGAGGCCTATTACCTGCGGCTGATGCGCAGCGGCGCGGTGGATGTGCCTGCGGTGTTCATCGACGCGGTGGTGCAGGCCCTGCTGCGCAATGTGCTGGACGCCAGCAACGACGCGCTGGAAGCCCGCGCGGCCGAGATGCTGTTTCGCCCGCAGCGCATCACCCTGCAAGAGGGCCAGATGCTGGCGGGTGACCGCGATGCCCTCGACCTGCTGCACGAAACCGCAGGCCTCGGTGAAGTAGGGCGCCTGCTGCGCCAAGGCGGTGTGCTGCAACCCACCGCGCAAGTGCAGGTGCTCACGCCTGACAACGCAGCGGCCTATTGGGCCGAGAGCGAGCGCCACCACTTTCTGCTGGACCTGACCCACGAGCTGACGCAGGACCTGAGCCACGGCCTCACCCTCAAGCTGACCCGCGCCCGCTCGGGCCTGAAGGCCCTGGCGCGGGTGCTGGAACGCTGGGTGTTGCACATGCTGGGCGTACAGGTGCAGATTGAGCCAGTGCACCAGATCAACGACAGTGCCTGGCGCTGGCATGTGGGGCTGGACGTGGAGTCCACCGCCATCTTGAACGACCTGTACCAGGACCGGCCGGTGGAGGCAGAGCGCATGGCAAGACTGGTCAGCCTGTTCACACTGACCTTTGCCAACCCCGCAGAGATGCGTGCGGATGTCGCAGGAAAGCCTGTGTACCTGGGGCTGGCCACCAATGCCGAGGGGCTGGTACGCATCAAGCCACAGAACCTGCTGCTGAACTTGCCGTTGGCTACCGTGTCCTGAATTGCTATTGAATCAATAGCTGCCAGCGCTTTTCTAATAAGCGCTAGCGGCCATTTTGATTAAAAACCGCCGCAGCGCATGCGTAGCAGTGCGGCGGGTGCTCAGCCCAGCGTCATCAGGCTGGCGTTACCGCCCGCAGCGGCGGTGTTCACGCTCAAGGCGCGCTCAATCAGCAGGCGCTCCAGCGGGATGTCCACCGCGCCCGGCTGCATGGCCGTCACACCCACGATGGGGCCGGGGCGCTGGGCCAGGGCGGTGCACACGGCCTGCAAGGCTTGGCCATCGCCATGGTGCAGTACTGCGTCCAGCGCCACGCTGGCATCGGTGAGGGCGTTGTCTTGCAGCACCACCTGGGCTTGCGCGGCGGTGGGCAGCTGGTTGCGCAGGCTGGCCTGTGCGGTGGGCCACAGCGCCTTGCCGCCACTGGCCAGCACGGCGGCTGTTTGCACCAGCAGGTCGCTGACAGACGTTGCCATGCACAGCACATGGGCGCGCGGGGCCAGGGTGTACACATTGCGCTCGCCCGTGGGGCCGGGCAGGGTGCGGGAGGTGCCGCTTTGCGTTTCCTGTGCAAAGCGCTGGCAGGTGCTGGCCAGTGCCGCGTTGCCCTGGCTTTGCGCCCACTGCTGCAGGGCCGACAAGGCGGGCAACTGGCGGTTGCGGGCCGCGGCCTCGGGCGGCGTGGCGCGGTCTGCGTCGGCAAAGGTGCGCGCCAGCGCATCGGCGGGGCGCTGCGACAGCAGCCGCAGCAGGTACAGCGGCCCGCCGGCCTTGGGCCCGGTGCCCGACAGGCCTTCGCCACCAAACGGCTGCACGCCCACCACAGCGCCCACCATGTTGCGGTTCACGTACACGTTACCGGCATGGGCGCGGTCCACCACGCGGGCAATGGTTTCGTCGATGCGGGTGTGCACGCCCTGGGTCAGGCCGTAGCCGGTGGCGTTGATCTGGTCGAGCAACTGGTCCAGGTCTTTGCGGGCGTAGCGCACCAGGTGCAGCACGGGGCCGAAGACTTCGCGCTGCAGCTCGCCGATGTGGTTCAGCTCGATCAGCGTGGGTGGCACAAAGGTGCCGGGTGTGCTGCGGGCCGCCAGGTGGCTGGGGTGCTGGTACACGCGGTGGCCTTGGGCTTTGAACTTTTCGATGTGCTGGACGATGCCTGTTTGCGCTTCGGCGTCGATCACCGGGCCCACGTCCACGCGCAGTTCGGCGGTGTTGCCCACGCGCAGTTCGCCCATGGCGCCTTGCAGCATCTCGACCACGCGGTCGGCGGCTTCTTCCTGCACGCACAGCACGCGCAGGGCGGAGCAGCGCTGGCCTGCGCTGTCAAAGGCCGACGACACCGCATCGCCCACCACCTGCTCGGCCAGGGCGGACGAGTCCACGATCATCGCGTTCTGCCCACCGGTTTCTGCGATCAGCGGAATGGGGCGGCCTGCGGCATCCAGGCGCCCGGCCACTGTGCGCTGCAGGATGCGGGCGACCTCGGTGGAGCCGGTGAACATCACGCCCATCACGCGCTCATCGCCAATCAGGCGCGCACCCACGGTTTCGCCCTGGCCGGGCAGCAGCTGCACGGCGGCGCGGGGCACACCGGCCTGCCACAGCAGGCGCACGGCCTCGGCGGCGATCAGCGGGGTTTGCTCTGCCGGCTTGGCCAGCACGGGGTTACCTGCGGCCAGCGCTGCCGCCACCTGACCCATGAAGATGGCGAGCGGGAAGTTCCAGGGGCTGATGCAGGCCACGGGGCCCAGCGGGATGTGGGTGGCGTTGTCAAAGGTCGTTTGCACCTGGGCCGCGTAATAGCGCAGAAAGTCCACAGCCTCGCGCACTTCGGCCACGGCGTTGCTGGCGCTCTTGCCGGCTTCACGCATCAGCAGGCCCAGCAGGGGCTGCATGCGCGCTTCCAGCAGGTCGGCGGTGCGCAGAAGGGCGGCCGCGCGCTCGGCAGGCGGCGTGGCGGCCCAGGGGGCTGCGGCGGCCTGGGCGTGCGCCAGGGCCTGGTCAACGTCGGCGGTGGTGGCTTCTTGCACCTGGCCCACCACGTCGTTGTGGTCAGCGGGGTTTCGCACGGGCTGGGTGGTGCCTGCGGGCACGTCAGTGGCCAGCAGGGGCGCTGCCGTCCAGGTGTGGCTTGCCGTGGCTTGCAGGGTGGCGGCCAGCTCGGTCAGCGTGTTTTCGTTCGACAAATCCAGCCCGCGTGAGTTGCTGCGGTGGGCGCCATACAGCGCCGCTGGCAGGGGGATGCGCGGGTGGGGCAGGCCGGCGGTGCCTTCCTTCGCTGCCTGCTCATCCACCACCTGCACGGGGCTCTTCACCAGCTCATCCAGCGCAATGGTTTCGTCGGCAATGCGGTTCACGAACGAGGTGTTGGCGCCGTTCTCCAGCAGGCGGCGCACCAGGTAGGCCAGCAGGGTTTCGTGCGTGCCCACGGGGGCGTAGATGCGGCAGGGGCGGCCCAGCTTGCCAGCCGTGATGGCGCCCACCACCTGTTCATAAAGCGGCTCGCCCATGCCGTGCAGGCACTGGAACTCGTATTGCCCGGCGTAGTAGTTGCCGCCCGCCAGGTGATAGATGGTGGCCAGCGTTTCCGCGTTGTGGGTGGCGAACTGCGGGTACACGGCTTCGGGTGCGGCCAGCAGCTTCTTAGCGCAGGCGATATACGAAATATCGGTGTGCACCTTGCGGGTGTAGACGGGGTAGTCCGTGAGGCCATCGACCTGGGCGCGCTTGATCTCGCTGTCCCAGTACGCGCCCTTCACCAGGCGCACCATCAGGCGGCGCTGGGTGCGGCGGGCCAAATCCACCACGTAGTCGATGACGAAGGGGCAGCGCTTTTGGTAGGCCTGGATGACGAAGCCAATGCCGTTCCAGCCGGCCAGCGTGGGCTCGTGGCACAGGCGCTCCAGCAGGTCCAGCGACAGCTCCAGCCGGTCGGTCTCTTCCGCGTCGATGTTCAGGCCAATGTCATAGCGTTTGGCCAGCACGGTCAGGCGCAACACCAGCGGGTACAGCTCTTCCATCACTCGGCCAAACTGCGCGCGGCTGTAGCGGGGGTGCAGGGCCGAGAGCTTGATGGAGATGCCGGGGCCTTCGTAGATGCCGCGCCCGGCAGAGGCCTTGCCAATCGCGTGGATGGCTTGCTCATACGAGGCGTAGTAGCGCTTGGCGTCTTCGCTGGTCAGCGCTGCCTCGCCCAGCATGTCGTACGAATAGCGAAAGCCCTCGGCTTCCATCGTGCGGGCGTTGTGCAGGGCTTCGTCAATGGTCTCACCCGTCACGAATTGCTCGCCCATCATGCGCATGGCCATGTCCACGCCCTTGCGGATCAGGGGCTCGCCACCCTTGCCGATCAGACGGCTGAGCGAGTTACCCAGGCTGCTTTCGCTGTGCGTGGCCACCAGCTTGCCGGTGATGAGCAGACCCCAGGTGGCGGCGTTGACGAACAGCGAGGGGCTTTTGCCCAGGTGCGAATCCCACTGGCCATTGCTGATCTTGTCGCGGATGAGCGCGTCGCGCGTGGCTTTGTCGGGGATGCGCAGCAGTGCCTCGGCCAGGCACATCAGCGCCACGCCTTCTTGGGATGACAGTGAAAACTCCTGCAGCAGCCCCTGCACCAGGCCGGCACGACCAGCGCTGGCCTTGCGCTCGCGCAGCGACTTGGCAATGCGCAGCGCCAGTTGCTGTGATGCCGTGGCCAGCTCTTGCGGCAGGCGGGCCTGTGCCAGCAGCGGTGCCAGGGCCTCGGGCTCGGGGCGGCGGTAGGCGGCGGTGATGGGGGCGCGCAGCGGGTTGGTGAGCGGGGTGCGGGGCGCGAACTGGGCGAACGGAGCGGAGGGTTGCGTCATGGCGAGGCCTTGGGTGGAAGGTGGGTGCCAAACAGGGTTTGGCGCAATGAAAGCGATGATCCCCGGACTTGAGTCGAATGAATATTCAAAGAATGCGCTATTGTTTGAATAATTCACTAAGAATAGGTGCCATGGAAAATAATCTGGACCGCATCGACCGAAAAATCTTGTCAATCCTGCAAGAAGACGGGCGCATCGCCAATCTGAAGCTGGCCGAGGCCGTGGCGTTATCGCCCACCGCCGTGCTGGCGCGGGTACAGCGCCTCACGCGCGAGGGCTACATCCTGGGCTACGAAGCGCGCCTCAATCCCATGAAGCTGGGCGCGGGCATGCTGGTGTTTGTGGAGGTGCTGCTGGACCGCACCACGCTCAACGTGTTTGACCAGTTCAAGGCGGCCGTGCAGGTGCACCCCGAGATCATGGAATGCCACCTGGTGGCGGGTGGCTTTGACTACCTGCTCAAGACCCGTGCCGCCGACATGAACGCTTACCGGGTGTTTGCTGGCAACGTGCTGTGGCAGTTGCCCGGCGTGCGTGAAACCCGTACCTACGCAGTGATGGAAGAGGTCAAGCACAGCAACCATCTGCATCTGCATGTGTAAGGGTGGCAGATGTCCCATGGGGGTGGAGCCGCCGAGGGCGCCGCCGCATAATGCAGCCACAAATTTTGAACTGATACCCGAGGAGAGGAATATGTCCGCATTGCCCCATGTCGCAGCCGTTGCCGCTCTGGCAGCCGCTCTGTTCAGCCCCGTGGCGTCTGCTGCCTGCTATCAAATCTATGCACCCGACGGTGAACTGATCTACCGCTCTACCGAGCCACCGGTAGACATGTCGTACCCCCTGCACCAGACGCTGCCCAAGGTCGCCCCTGGCGGCAAGTTGATCTTCTCGCTCGACCTGCACGGCTGTGAACTCACCATCAACAAGCTGTCTGTGCATGCGGGCAAGCCTGCGTCCGTTCCCCCTCCAGTCCAAGACCGCCGCGCCGACCGCGGCTGAACCGGGCCGCGAGCCTGAGACAATCGGGGGATGAGCGAACAGACCGAACCACTCTCCCCACCCCTTCAAGACACCGCAGACCAGCCCGATCTTCCCGAGGGCTGGCTTGCCGTCCAGTCCATGGACCTGGATGCCCAGGGCGTGGCCCGCAAGCCCGACGGCAAGGTGGTCTTTATTGATGGTGCCCTGCCGTTCGAGTGGGTCAGCGCCAACACCCACCGCAAAAAGAACAACTGGGAACAGGCCAGCCTGACGGACATCCACCGCGAGTCCTCGCAGCGCGTGCGCCCTGGCTGCCCGCACTTTGGCCTGCACGGTGGCGCCTGCGGCGGTTGCAAGATGCAGCACCTGGACACGCGCGCCCAGGTGGCCGTCAAGCAGCGGGCGCTGGAGGACAACCTCTGGCACCTGGGCAAGGTGAAGGCCGAAACCATCCTGCGCCCGATCGAGGGCCCCGCCTGGGGCTACCGCTACCGCGCTCGCCTGGCCGTGCGCCATGTCATCAAAAAGGGCGCGGTGCTGGTGGGCTTTCACGAGCGCAAGAGCCGCTACGTGGCCGACATGGAAGTCTGCCCCGTGCTACCGCCCCACGTCAGCGCCATGCTGATGCCGCTGCGCAAGCTGGTGGCCGACATGGATGCGCGCGACACCTGCCCGCAAATTGAGCTGGCCTGCGGCGACCACGTCACGGCCCTGGTGCTGCGCCACCTGGAGCCCTTGTCGGCCGAAGACATTGCCCGCCTGCGCGCCTTTGCCGCGCAGCACAACGTGCAATGGTGGCTGCAGCCCAAGGGGCCCGACACCGTCAAGTTGCTGGACGAAGGCGGCGAGACACTGTCGTATGCGCTGCCCGACTTCGGCATCACCATGCCGTTCAAGCCCACCGATTTCACGCAGGTGAACCCGCACATCAACCGCGTGCTGGTGTCGCGCGCCCTGCGCTTGCTGGACGTGCAAAAGCACGAACGGGTGATTGACTGGTTCTGTGGCCTGGGCAACTTCACGCTGCCCCTGGCCACCCAGGCGCGCGAGGTGCTGGGCATTGAGGGCAGTGAGGCCCTGGTGGCCCGCTCGCGTGAAAATTACAAGTCAAATCAGGCCCAAAGGCAGGATGGAAAAGCGCTGGCAGCTACTGATTTTGTAGCGCGTAACCTGTTTGAGATGACGCCAGAGATGCTGATTGCCGACGGCACCGCCGAAAAGTGGCTGGTAGACCCACCGCGCGAAGGCGCCTTTGCCCTGGCCAAGGCCCTGGCAGACATCGAACAGGCCCGCATTGGCGCTGAGGGCGCTGGCCCGTTGCCCGCAGGGGCCGAAGGCTGGACGCCGCCCAAGCGCATTGTGTACGTGAGCTGCAACCCCGCCACGCTGGCGCGCGATGCGGGCCTGCTGGTGCATTTGGCGGGCTACCGCTGCGTGGCGGCGGGCATGGTCAACATGTTCCCGCACACCGCGCACGTTGAAAGCATGGCGGTGTTTGAGCGGGCCTGAGCAGGCCCGGTAGGCGCAGCGGCCGGCCCCAGGCCGGCTGCGCCGCTGTGAGGCGGCTTTGGAGGATCAGCCCGGGTCGCGGGCGCCAGAGGCTGGCGTGCTCTTCTTCTCGGGTTTTTCGTTGCGGTCAATGACCGAGGGGGCGCCTTCGAGCTTGTTCTCGCGCATGTAGGCGTCCATTTCCTTCCAGCCCGCAAACACTGCTGCCTTCGAGGCCTTGGGATTCAGGGTGTAGCAGTCTTCCAGCCCGCGCAGGGCATAGCGGCAGGCGCCGCCGATGGCTTTGGATTCTTCTTCCCGCTGCGCAATGCGGGGGTCAGGCCAGATGCCTGGGATTTCACAACCAGTCAGCACCACCACCGCCATGGCGGCAACAAGCAAACGCGAAGGGAGGACGCGGAGGTATGGAAACATCTTGTCTCATTATCGGCACGCTGGGCCCAAACCTTGAGAGTACCCTGCGCCGCAGTCAACATAGTCGTTGAGTGCCGTGGCCGCGGCGTACCGTTATTTCGCAGGGGCGCTGCGTGAAGGGGGCAAGGGATGTGAGGGATGCGCGGGATTCCCTGACTGCAGGGATGAACTCTTTCACGCCCGCTGGTCATCGCCAACGCCGCCGCGGGCGCTATGCTCCGGGAGCGTTGGCAGCGGATTGATCCCGTGGCCCGCCTCAAAGGACATTCCATGAAAACCAAATTTGAACTCGAACTCGCTGACGTCAAGCGCATCGCCGCCGCTGCAGAAGCCGAAGCGCTTAAGAACCAATGGGCCGTGACCATTGCCATCGTGGACGATGGCGGCCACCTGCTGTGGTTGCAGCGCCTGGATGGGGCTCCCGCCATTTCCTCGCACATTGCGCCAGCCAAGGCCCACACTGCCGCCCTGGGCCGGCGTGAGAGCAAGGTGTATGAAGACGTCATCAACGGCGGCCGCACCTCGTTCCTGAGCGCACCTGCCGTGGCGGGTATGCTCGAAGGCGGTGTGCCTATCCTGAAGGACGGCCAGTGCCTGGGTGCGGTGGGGGTCAGTGGCGTGAAGTCTTCCGAAGACGCGCAGATTGCCCGTGCGGGCATTGCCGCCATCGGCCTGTAAAAGCCCAAGCCGTGCCAGTGGCACGCGCCAACAAAAAACCGGCCACTGGGCCGGTTTTTTGTTGGGGAAACGAAGATCGCAGGGAAAAAAAGCCTGGCTACGCGGGATCAACCGTTGGCTGGCAAAAACGACCCTTGCGGACTGCTGATGAGCCCGGGAGTCGCCCCACGATGAAACTCATTTGGTCAGGATCAGCTTGCCCAGCTTGGTGGCTTGCAAGCGGTACAGCGAACCGTTGTGGCTGATGGCCACGGCCTTCTGGCCTTGCAGCAGGGTGCTGCTGTCCACCGCCAGCACGGGGCCATCAGCAGTGGGCGAGGGGGCAGAACCCGTGTTGGCGGGGGCCACGGAAGAACGCAAGAACGCGGCGGTGGTCAGGGTGGCTTGCATGTCTGTGTTCCTGAAGCGGTGTAATGCTGTCGATGTGCTAATGATAACGATTCGCAATTACTTTGCAAGCGGTTTCTGAAAAATATTTCCCTGTTCGGGTTGAGATCCGGGATTCAGGCAGTGAGCATGGTGCGGAAGGCGGTCGGGCGCTCGTCCACCACCAAGGCTGATGCCTTCACCGCTCGCCATCGTTGCGCTGCTTGCCCGTGACTGCGGAGATAAAAACCTCGACCCCCAGGTAGAGGAAGTACAAGACGCTTGCCAGTCTTCCCTTGTCAGCGAACAGCAGCCCCAGGCAGACGGCGGCGCAGGTGAGGTGGGCGGCTAGGCGAATCTTCATGCAAGGTCTCCTGAAGGTGAGGCAGTGGACCCCTTGAGGTATGGAGTGCGTGGCTGTGGTGGCCTGAGAGGTGCGTGCCACCGTGGGCAAGTGCGGCTGGCGTGCGCAAAGCGCTGAGGGGTGCCGCCGCGATCACCGCACCGGGGCTCACAACGCAAAAAGCCCCGCGCGCGAGGCTCGGGGCTTTCGGGGGCACGGTGCCGTGCCAGAGGGTGGGCGTGACCGCCACGATGCCTTGTTTAAGGCTGCGGGTCCGTCACAAACCCGATCTTGCGCACACCGGCACGTTGGGCGGCTGCCATGGCGGTGGCCACCTTTTCGTAGCGCACGGCCTTGTCGCCACGGATGTGCAGGTCGGGCTGCGGCTCCTTGGCAGCTTCGGCTTGCAGGCGAGGGAAGAGCTCTTCCTCCGTCACTTCCGATTCGTTCCAGTAGTACTTGCCTTCGGCCGATACGCTCAGGCGCACGGTTTCGGGTTTCACGTCCTCGGGCTGGTTGGTGGCCCTGGGCAGGTCCACGTTGACCGAGTGTTTCATCACCGGCACGGTGATGATGAAGATGATGAGCAGCACCAGCATCACGTCCACCAGGGGCGTCATGTTGATTTCGTTCATCACCTCATCGGAGCTGTCCTGGGTTCCGAACGACATGGCTTAGCTGCCTTTCTTCATGGGCAGCACCTTGCCTTGTTCGCCGCCCGCGTTCACACGGGCGCCCGTCACAAAGTAGGCGTGCAGGTCGTGCGCAAAGCTGTTGAGGCTGCCCAGGATGGACTTGTTGCCGCGCACCAGGGCGTTGTAGCCCAGCACCGCAGGGATGGCCACGGCCAGGCCCAGGGCGGTCATGATGAGTGCCTCGCCAATAGGGCCGGCCACCTTGTCGATGGTGGACTGGCCCGAGGTGCCGATGGCCAGCAGCGCGTGGTAGATGCCCCACACGGTGCCGAACAGGCCGATGAAGGGGGCCGTGGAGCCCACCGAAGCCAGGATGGCCAGGCCCGATTGCAGACGGGCGGTGAATTCATCAATGCAGTTGCGCAGGCAGCGCGTCACCCAGTCGCTCACGTCCAGTGCGTCGTGCAGGTGCGCCTTGGTGTTGCGGTGGTGGGCGGTGGCTTCACGGCCTTCCAGGGCCAGGTGGCGGAAGGGGTTGGTCGGGTCGTTGCCCAGCTTGGTCATGCCTGCTGCAAAGTCTTCGCTGTGCCAAAAGTCTTGCGCAGCGCGGGCGTGCTTCTTGAACTTGATGATGTCCAGCGCCTTGATCAGGATGACGATCCATGAGGCCAGCGACATGCCCAGCAGCAGCACGGCCACGGCCCGGGTCACAAAGTCGCCTTGAATCCAGACATTGGCGATACCGAATTGCGATTCCATGAAAACTCCCTAAGCGTTGATTGGTTTATTCGAGAACAAAGTTGACGGGGACCAGGTTCCACATGGCCTCGGGAACACCGTTGCGCTTGCCGGGCACAAAGCGCCAGCGCATCACGGCCTCCTGGGCCTGGCGGTCCAGGCGCTCGTAGCCGCTGGACTTGTTGATTTCCACCTTCTGCGGGGCGCCATCGGTGCCGATCAGCACGCGCAGCACCACCTTGCCTTGCTCACCCATGCGCTTGCTGATGGCGGGGTAGCTGGGCTTGGGGTTGTTGAGGTAGGCGGCGTCGCTGGACGGCAGCTCGATCTTGGGCGGCGCCGGGGGCGCGGGCGGCGCAGCAGGCGCGGGGGCGGCGGCCACGGGCTCGGTGATGGGCGGCGCTGGCGGCTGCGGCGTGGTCACCCCCGTGGGCGCGTTGGGCGCGGGCGTGGGGTCGTTGATGGCCAGGGGCATGGGCGCCGGGGTGGGCTTGGGCGCTTGCACCTTCGGTGCTGGCTTGGGCGGTGTGGGCGCGGGTGGCTTGGGCGGCGGCGGGGCTACCTTGGGGGCGGGCGGGGCAATGAACTCGCTGAGCAGCTCGGCGGGAACAATCACTTCGGCTGCTTTGCGCACCAGGCCCGACTGCAGGGCCCAGATGGCCGCAACGTGAAACAGCACGACGCTGCCCACGATGACGGTGTTGCGACTCAGGCCCCCAGCAGGGGCAAAACGATCAGGCTGCGACATAAAAATGATAGCTGCCAGCGCTTGCTGTATAAGCGCTAGAGGCCAAAAAGACCTTGTTTATTTGCGAAAGATCCACCAGGCGGAGCCCGCCACCAGGATCAAGCTGCCTGCGAGTGTAGAGAGGAGGTCCATGCCTTGCTTTCCGTGATGGAGCTGGCAAGCTGGATCGCCCGTGGCGCGGTGTCGTTGTGCACCGCAGCAACCGGATGAGACGCACTGCATTGCGCCACCACATCGCGGGCGCAGCTTTCGCAGCGGCCGCATTGGGTGGCAACGCCCAGTTCGAACTGGATTTCGTCAAAGCTCAGACCCGCCCGGGCGTGGCGGGCAATTTCTCGGTCCGAAACTCGGCGGCATACACAGACGATCATGGCGGCAAGCTAAGTAGCTGGCTGTTGGTAATGAATGAATTATAAATGCGAATCCATCGCATTTGCAATGCAATTCCTTGTTTTGGTGGGGTTGACATGGCACAAGCCATGTGAAGGGCCCGCGCACCGGGGCGGGCCCCGTTGCTCGATCAGTCAGCCGACAGGGCTGCGGGCGCGTCTGCCAGGGTTTTGCAGCCGGTCAGGGCCATGGCCACTTCCAGCTCATCGCGCAGCAGATGCAGCACATGGGCCACGCCCGCAGCCCCCGCGTGGGCCAGCCCGTGCACGGCGGGTCTGCCCACCAGCACCGCGCTGGCGCCCAGCGCCATGGCCTTGAGCACATCGGTGCCCCGGCGTATGCCGCCATCCACCAGCACGGGCACGGCGCCCGCCACGGCCTGCGCCACACGGGGCAGGGCGACGGCGGTGGGCGGGGCGGTGTCGAGCGTGCGCCCGCCGTGGTTGGAAACGATGACCCCTGCCGCCCCCGCCGCCACGGCCTGCTTGGCGTCGGCCGGGTGCAGCACGCCTTTGAGCAGAACGGGCAGGCGGGTGATGGACCGGAGCCAGGCGATGTCGTCCCAGGTGGGGGCCTGGTGCAGCAAGCCGTCAAACAGTGCGCTTTGCCCAGGCTGCAGTTGCTGTGTGGGCGCGGGCTGCAGGCTCGCAAGGTTCACCGGGCTGATGCCGGGCGGCAGGCGGAACGCGGCGCGGCGCTCCCGGTCGCGGATGCCGCTGGTGGGGGCGTCCACGGTCAGCACCAGGGCCTCGTAACCTGCGGCTTCCGCGCGCTGCACCAGGGCCTGGGTAAAGCCCCGGTCGTGCTGCAGATACAGCTGAAACCACAGCGGCCCGCGCCCTGGGTCGCTGAGCACCGCCTGGGCGATGGGCTCCAGCGGCAAACTGGCCTGGGTGCTGAGCACCAGCCCTGCGCCCAGCGCTGCAGCGGCATAGGCGGTGGCCAGTTCGCCGTCAGGGTGGGCCATGCGCTGAAAGGCAATGGGGGCCAGCAAGATGGGGTGGGCCAGCGTGCGGCCCAGCAGGCTGACGCGGGTGTGCCCGCCCGCCAGGGGGCGCAGCACGCGCGGCCACAGGGTCAGGGCGTCCCACGCGCTGCGGTTGGCGCGCAGGGTGATTTCATCGGCCGCCCCGCCGCTGAAGTAGGCCCAGGTGTTGTCGTCCAGTTGCTGGCGCGCGTGCTGTTCGTGGTCGGCCAGGCTCACCACGGTGGGGGGAACCTTTTGCAGGGCGGGGGAATGGGTCATTGCAATGAAAAAAGCACCTGGCGCTTGTCTAGTAAGCGCAAGGTGCTATCAAAAAGAGAGTGGATTGAAGTGGGTGTGGGTGGGCATCGGGGGATGCTACCGGTGCCTTTGAACCGGTTCTCACACATCGGCCCACATGCGCAGCAGGTTGTGGTACGTGCCCGACAGGGCAATCACCGCAGGATCAGTCTCGCCCACGCTTTGGCGCAGCTTGAGCAAGGCCATGTCCATGTCAAACAGCAACTGGCGCTGCTCCAGCCCACGCACCATGCTCTCCACCCAGAAGAAGCTGCAGATGCGGTGCCCGCGCGTGACGGGCGAGACCTGGTGCACGGTGCTGCTGGGGTAGAGGATGAGGTCGCCCGCGGGCAGCTTGATGCGCTTTTCGCCCAGGGCCTGGGCGATGACGAGTTCACCGCCGTCGTAGTCTTCGGGCGCCGTCAGAAACAGGGTGCAGGACAGGTCGCTGCGCACCCAGCAGCCATCGGCCTTGGAGTGCATGACGGCGCTGTCTACATGGTTGCCGTAGTAGTTGGCGCTGTCGCCATAGTTATTGAACAGCGGGTTGAAGATGCGCCGTGGCAGGGCCGCTGAAAAAAACAGGGCGCTGCGGTGCACGGCCGCCTTCACCTTGGCCTGCAGCTGGGCAGACAGCTCGCTGGCTTGCGACAGCTGCAGGTTGTTTTTCTGGTGCTGCGCCTGGCCCCCCGCGCTGCGGACTCCGTCCACCCAAGGGGCGTCCGGGCCAAGGGATTGCTGAAAGAAAGCGATTTCCTCAGCGGTCAGAACGTTCTGGATGTGCAGGAACATGGTGTGCAGGTGGGCAAGGGGCCGGGGCGCAGGGGATCAGAAGCGGGTCTTCAGGGTCAGCTGCACAGAGCGTGCCGCGCCAGGGATGTAGAAGCCGCGGTACAGGCCATCGGCATAGACCTTGTCAAACAGGTTGTTCACGTTGAGCTTGACGGAGGTCTTGTCGTCAATGGCGTACTCGACCATCGCATCCACCACACCGAAACCGCTGGCATACACGGCGCGCGAGCCCTCGGGGTTTTGCTTGCTGCGGTAAGTAATACCAGCGCCGGCGCGTATCTTGGACGTGATGGCGTAGGTGCTCCACACGCTGCCGCTGTGCTTGGGCGTGAGGCCGGGACGATCGCCCTGCACTTGCGCGCCGCCGCCGTTGGCGGCCAGGGCCACGTTGCTGCGGTCGATCTTGGCGTCAGGAATCCAGGTGTGGTTGAAGAACACTTCCCATTGGGGTGTCAGGCGACCGGCCAGGTTGAATTCCATGCCGGTGGCGTGGCGCTTGCCGGACAGCAACTCTTGCGCTGCAGCCGTGTCGGGGTCGGTGTTGCGCTCCTTGTATTTCTCGCTGTAGAACATGGCCACGCCCAGCAGTGCGCGACGCTCGAACAACTCGAACTTGCTGCCAATTTCGATGTTGCGGCTCTTCTCGGGCGGAGTGTTGGCGGCGCGGTTGGTTGTGGCTCCCAAATTGCCGAACTGGTAGGTGTCACCCGAGGTGTTGTACGAAGTGCCGTAAGACACGTAGTACGAAGTCAGCTCGTCGGGCTGGAAGATCAGGCCGACGCGGGGGCTGACCAGGCTGTCCGAGATCTTGTTGCTGATCGTGCCGGCGGGGTTGCGGTAAGACGCGCTGAAGTCGTCATAGCGCAGGCCACCCACCAGCTTGAGGGTGTTGGTGAGCGAGACGGTGTCTTGCGCATACAGGCCCAGGTTGCGCGACGTGAAGGTGTTCCACTGCACGGGAGCGCGGCCATCCACCACCGAGGCGCCATTGTTGGGCGCGCCCACGATGGTCGTGGGGCGCGGTGTGGTGTTGGCGTAGCTTTGGTTGCGCTTGGCGTCGTCGTCGTAATAGTCCACACCCGCCAGCACGGCGTGCTTCTTGCCGCCCCAGTTGAAGGTGTTGCTGTAGTCGCTTTGTGCTTGCAGCACATCGCTTTCGCCGATGCGACCCTTGGAGCCACGGGTCAGCACGGTGCTTTCGTTGATCTGACCCAGGGTGATGCCGCTGTTCTGGAAGCCAATGGTGCTGGCCAGCATGTCGCGCTTGTAGTTGCCCCAGCGCAGGCGGGTGTTCAGTTTGCCGTTGTCGTCAAAGCGGTGGATATGGCCCAGCGTGATGTACTTGGATTCGGTGTTGTTGTAGTCGCTTTCCAGCCCGTAGAAGTTGCGGGCGGGCAGCGTGGTGTTGATCTTGCCGTCAGACGACAGGCGCCAGGGGTGGTTGTAGATCGGGCGGCCTTCGGTGGTCAGGTAGTACGCGCCGATGGAGAACTCATCGCGCGTGCCGATGCCCCAGGCAAAGCTGGGTGCAATGCCGCGCTTGTCTTGCTTGGCACCGAAGTTGTCGGACTCCTGCACCATGGCGTTCAGGCGGAAGGCCGCGTTTTCGCCGGTAATGAAGTTGAAGTCACCCGTGATGCGGTGCGTGTTGCCCGTGCCGTAGGTGTACGAGGCTTCGTGCTGGTCGATCAACAGGGGAGACTTGCTCACCTGATTGACCACGCCGCCGGTCGAGCCTTTGCCGAACAGCATCGAGGCCGAGCCCTTGAGCACTTCAACCCGGTCGTTGTTGAAGGTGTCGCGCTCCAGCAGCGGGGCGTCTTTCATGCCGTCGTTGTAGATATCACCGGCCTGGCCCAGCGAGAAGCCGCGCAGACGCACGTCTTCCTCACCCGTTTCGCCTGCCAGGAAGGTCACGCCGGCGGTGGTGCGCAGCACTTCGCGGAAGTCGTCCTGGTTGCGGTCGTTCATCAGCTTTTCAGTGAACACCGTGACCGACTGCGGAATGTCCTTGATCTCTTGCTTGCCCTTGCCCACGGTGGTCTGCTTGATCAGCAGGGTGTCTTTGCCCTGCGGGGCGGCCTGCTCCTTCACCGTCACGGTGGACAGCGTGGCTTCGGGTGTGGTGCCGGTCTGCGCCCAGCTGCCAACCGATGCGGCCAGCATCATGGCGCCCAGGGGCAGCAAGACTTTGTCGGACTGGGGGGTGGAAGAGGGGGTCGATTGCAGCATGCTGCTGCCGCGCGGTGCGCAGGTTTTTGCCAAGGTGGCCTCCGAAAATGGGTGGTGCAGGTGGTGTGGCATCGCTCGTCAGCGCGCACCAGCGGTGGCCGCGCAGCATGGGCGAGGGATGTACCAAGAGCAGACCAGAGGCAATGGCTAGATTCACGCAGCAGGGCGTGTTGTGCATGGCTATGCGTTTGTCAGCTGTGATGTATTGTATCAAATGAGGGTCATTCTCATTTGTATTGGTGTTTGTAAACAACAGCGTGACCAACTGACCAGGGCGCCACGGTCAGCGGGGCCAAAAAGCAAAAAGCCGGCAGAGCCGGCTTTTGCGTAACTGGGCGAAGGGCTCAGCTGACGTGCTTGCCAATCAGGCCAGCGAGTTCGAACATGGAAACCTGAGGTTTGCCGAACAGTTCCTTGAGCTTGGCATCGGCGTTGATGTTGCGCTTGTTGGCGGCGTCTTGCAGGTTGTTGGCCTTGATGTAGACCCACAGCTTGCTGATGATCTCCGTGCGTGGCAGTGGCGCAGAACCCACCACGGCAGCCAGTGCGGGGCTGGGGGTGAGGGCCTTCATGAAGGCTGCGTTGGGAGTGCGCTTCTTTGCCGGTGCTGCGGCATTGTCCGCAGCGGTCTTTGCCGGAGCTTTTTTTGCAGTTGCCATGTTGGGTTTTTCCTTTTTGGACATCAATCTTCACCAGAGAAAAGCTGCTTTCCCACTGGCCAGCCGATGCTACTTTGAAAAAAACGGGTTTCCAAGGGAGAAAAGGCTTTTTTTGCCTCGATTTGTAGCGGCCCTTACCTTGGCTGTGTGGCACGGCAATGAATGATTAACAAACGTAGGCGGGCTGTATGGCATGACTCGCCTGCAA
>NZ_CAXIAK010000017.1:0-52825 GCF_964021665.1 uncultured Acidovorax sp. | reverse complement strand
ACATCACCGGCCTTTGACTGCAGCGTGAGCTTGCCTGCGCAGATGGCTTGCCCCACCGCCATGGCCGTGACCGTCTTGCCCATGGACATACCGAAGAATAGCGAGTCGGAGTCTGCCGGTGCATTGAACGCCGAGTACACGATGGTGTTGCCGTCCAGCAGCGCAAAGGCTTTGGCTGGCCGTTGGCCGACGAGGGCGTGAGCACGGTCTACGAGAGCGCTTTCTCCAGCCGATGGCGCGCGTGTGTTCAACGCGCTCGGGTTAGGGCTTGGCTGCGTGATCTGGAACCAGCGTGGGCCAGTCTTGGCCAGCAGCCATTCATCCGGAGCAGCGGCACCGCCATCAGCCACCGGAGTGACCTGAGCCATGGCCTGAGCGCAGAAAGTCAGGGCAGCGGCCGCCAGCAGCCGCAAGGTGTGTTTGGTGGTGAGCTGCTTCATTGGATACCTTTCAGAAACGCCAGAACGTCTTTCACGGCTTGCTCTCGGGCCTTCTCGTTACTTTCCACCGTGACCCAGGACGTCTGCCTGCACTTTGGTACGTAGGCGTTCCATTCCGCGTTATCGGTGAAGGTCTTGCCCGAATATTTGTCGTGAGCTGGACCCCAAGTGCGGTCGTTTGCTCCGTAGGGCATTCGTACGTCCATGGAGCAGAGATTGAAGTTGCCTTCGTTGTGTTTCTTCCAGGGCATATTGAGGCGGTCGAAAACGTGCGTTGCACCTTGATATACCTTGTAGCTCACTGGATTGCCTGCTGCGGCGTACTCCTCCGCTAACTCCATACAAGGCTTCGGCAAGGTCATGTCATCCTTCTCACCTAGCACCATAAAGATTGGAGCGGGTAGTTTGCTGTGGTGGTCCACCCGGTAGCGCATGTTGCAGCCGGGATAAACCGCTACCCCGCCAGCCCATTTCAAGTTGGCGGGAAGCACATGCTGCTGGTACGTCGGCCATGCCGCATCCAGCAAGGCCTGCCCGCCTCGCGACCAACCCATGTGGAAGATATGGCTGCTGTCGATCTGGGGGTGGGTTGCCAGCAGCTTGAGCGCATACAGGGCATCCGTAGTGTTGGCCACGGTATTCCAAGTCAATTGCTTTGTGGGGCCAGTGACTCTGTCCTCTCCACGCGGCTTGAAACTGTCCACCACAAACACAGCATACCCCGCGTTATTCAGTGCTTTGGCCCACACATCGAAGTATAGGCTGCTTACGCCCTCACTGCCGTGCGAGAACACCACTGCTGGCACCTTGCCGCTACTCGCTTGAGTTGGCATTAATAGATCGCCATAAACCGTCACTTCAGGACCCAACCGGCCACGGATCAGTGCCCAGCGGTGGTCGGGGGTGGAGGATGTAAACTCGATACGGCCGGTTTGACCGCCACTTAGGTCTGAAAGTGGTGCAGCCTTGACTGCTGGTGACAGGAAGACCGTAGTCCAAACTGACGCAATGAGACACAAAGCAGAGAGCTTTTGTTTATTCATATTGGACAAGTACAAGGATTCAACAAAACGACGTTGGCAACCGCGACTATTGCGCTTTGGGTAGGTGCCGTTCGATAAAGGCAAGAATGTCGCTGCGCATGATCTCGGTGTAATTGTTGTTGCGACAGACCGGAAACTGGTTGTACTTGTTGAGCGCGTTAGAGCAACTGCCATCGACTCCTGGCCGACCAATGCCGCCGCTGGGTGAATCCCATGAGTGAGTGGCACCTTCAAAGTTGGTCCACTTCTCAACGCCTTTGAATACCTTCTCAACATTGCACTGCGACAAAGGCGTTGCCGAGTCATTAGTGCCGGTAAAAGCAATCACCGGAGCCACATAGTTGCCAAGAGGTGGGGCAAACTGCTTGTCGGTGGTGCCACTGGGGGATTTTCCAAAGATCGACTCTTTGACATAGCAGTTGGGGTACAGCGATGCACCGCCCACCAGCAAGGATTTCACCTCACCGCTGAGGTTGTGATTGCTGAAAGCTCGCAATACAGTCCAACCACCTTGACTGCCGCCGACCACAAAAGTCTTCTTCGGATCAGCGCCTTGGCTTTGCGTAAAACGTGCTGCTGCGATCAGATCAAGCACGCGCATGTTGGCACCGTACTCCGTCCACGCGAGCCAGTTCTCCGACCTTCCGCGTGACCAGTAGGAGTCCAAGATAAGCACGTTGGCCTTGAGTTCTTTGCGCAGCCAAACCGCCATATCCACGTTGGCCGGGGAGATGCCGTGGCCACCGTGCACGATGATCACGGTGGGCTGCTCAAACACGCGCCCCTGCTGAGGGCTCCAGCTTGAGATCAGCTTCCCCTTGCCGTTGTATGCGGTGACGTTGGCGGCAAACAGATTCATGCCGTAAGCCGCCATGGGTCGCTCCAATTCCCAACCATTGGGTCTTTCGGGGGCGAACTGCACAGTGATGGCCGGTTGAAACTTCTCAACAGAGATCACATCTTCATTTGCATGGCTGGTCATTGAAGCCACGCAGATAGCCATCACGGCGGCTAAGCGAGAAACAGCCTTGAGAAATTGTCTGGTCATGAGCACGCTCTCTTTGTTGGGTGATTCATCAGTGAAGCTGCAGAGGCCGTGAGTCCACGCGCATCCCGTAGTGATCAAGCTCTTTCGTGCTTATCGCGGACATTGCATCACTCTGGCAGCGCAGATCAGCAATGCGCTTGCCACTCTGCTCGACCACCACTCCCTTGCGTCCATTTTCACCGCCACCGGCATAACGACATAGCGGTAGTTGCCCTTGTCAAAGGACAAGAAGCTCACAGCAGTACCGTCTTGAGCAACCTGTGAGCCACGCTGGAAAGCTGAAGCCGCACCAGCGCTGCCGCTCGGATACTCCATCTCTACCGCCCTTTCCTGAGGTGCAATCCGGTACGTCAACTGCTCATTGCCACCCGCGCGGCAAACACAAACCGAGGCGCACCTCTTGCCGGCGGAACACGCAAAGATCGGGGTCTCAGCAGCGGTGCAGAGATACGGGATAGTCACAGCCGCAGCCGTTACGTTGGCTGGCGAAGCGACTTACGCTACAGCGGATGCCCTGTTCGCAGGCGCTGGCGTGGCTACGGCTGGCGCAGGCTGAGCGACTGGCGAGACCTCGGGTGGAGGCGGCTCCGCTGGTTTGGCCTCGGCCGCTGGCGGCGCTTCACCGGCAATCTTGGCAATCTCCGCTTCGCTCTTGTCGAACACCCGGAGCATCGCCAGATCGTGGAAAAGTCCCATGAATGCCAAGTGTCCCGTGAGCTTGACCAGTATCTCCTTGCTGCCTTCGGTTCGCTGGACGGTGTATGTCACATTGCCCTTGACCGTATTGCCCTCCAACGCTGCGCCTTGAGGCTCGTACGTGCCGCGCAGGTGACCGCAAACTCTTTCTCAGCCTTGCCTTAGGCCGAAATGTCACCCTGACATCCTTGGACATGACGCGATATCAAAGCAGCAGCGCCGAAGCCGGATTCTTGATGGAGTCTCAACGCTCCGCTCTCCGTCAACCAAAAAAGCCCAAGCAGTTCAGCTGCTTGGGCTTTTTTCTTGTCAGCGCCGCCCCTGCCCCCTGGGCCAGCACCACAGATCGGCAGAAGCATCCCCACAGCTCACACCGCAAGCCGCTGTCGCACGATTTCTGCAAAGTAACGTCCGCCAATCGGCAGCACGGCGTCGTTGAAGTCGTATTGGGCGTTGTGCAACGGCACGCCACCAGTCGCCCCTGTGGCGCCATTGCCGATAAAGACGAAGGCACCGGGCACGGCGGTGAGGAAGGCGCCGAAGTCTTCCGAAATCATCATCGGCGCAACGTTCGCGTCCACGTTGCTATGGCCCACCACGGCCTGCGCAGCGCGGATGGCCACCGGGGTGCATTGGGGCCAGTTGATGGTGGGGACGAATTCGTGGGTGTATTGCACTTCACAGGTAGCGCCGTGGGCTGCGGCAATGCCGTGGCAGATGTCACGCATGCGGCGCTCTAGCAACGCCTGCACCTGGCGTGAATAGCTGCGCGTATCACCCTTGATTTCCACATGGGTGGGCAGCGCGTTGCGAATGCCATCGCTGTGGATTTCGGTGCACGACACCACGGCGGGCTCGGCAGGGTCTACCGCGCGGGCCACGATGGATTGCAGGGCCAGGATGATCTCGGCCGCGACGACCAGGGGATCAATGGCCAGATGTGGGCGGGCCGCGTGGCCGCCCCGGCCAGTGATGCGGATGACGAAGTTGTCTTCGCTGGCCATGATGCCGCCTTCGCGCGTGGCGATATGGCCCACGGGCATGCCCGGGATGTTGTGCGCACCGTAGATTTCATCGACAGGAAAGCGCTCAAACAACCCGTCGTCCATCATGGCGCGTGCGCCGCGCCCATGCTCTTCGGCAGGCTGGAAGATGAAGCGCACCGTGCCGTTGAAGTCACGGCTTTGGCTCAGTAGCTGCGCTGCGCCCAGCAGCATGGCCATATGCCCGTCGTGGCCGCAGCCGTGCATGCAGCCAGGGTTGCGCGAGATGTGTTCGCGCCCTTGCGCCGTCTCGGTCATGGCCAGAGCATCCATATCGGCGCGCAGGCCGATCACGCCCTGGCCCTCGCCCACCTTCAGACTGGCTACCAGGCCGGTGCCGCCAATGCCCTGGTGCACTTCCAGGCCCATGGCCCGCAACGCAGCGGCAACGAAGGCTGCGGTCTTGTGCTCGTTGAACCCGGTTTCCGGGAACTGGTGCAACTCCCGGCGCCAGCGCACCATCTGGGTGCCCAGTTCTGTGTCCACATACATGCGGTGCCTCCTGTTCAGGCAAGTTGGGTTTGCAGGGAATGCGCGGCTTGCCACGCTTGCTGGCGCTGCAGCACTTGCTCCGCACTCTGACCCACCAGGCGGGTGTATTCGCGGGGGGCGGTAGCGCCTTCGGTGCTGATGATGAGCACGCGCGACTCGGCCGTGAGCCCGACCTGCTCTGAGCGCCGCGGATCACTGCGCAGCCACTCCAGCGCTGCCAGCCCGGCAACACCCGATTCACCCGCAACGATGGGGGTGTCACGTTCGCTGCCCTGGGCCAAGCTGCGCATGGCTTCGATGGCCTGCTCGTCCTCAATCGTCATGAAGGCGTCTACGCAAGGCTGCAGAAAACGCCAGGCCAGGGGCGATGTTTCGCCACAGGCCAGACCAGCCATGACGGAATCGACCGTGCCGGTGGCCTTGGCTGGGCGGCCCTGGATGGCGCTTTGCAGCAGGCAGTCGGCCTGGGCGGGCTCCACCGATATAAAGCAAGGGCGCTGGGCGCCGTGGTATTCCCAGAAATAGCTGGCCAGGCCAGCCGCCATCCCGCCCACCCCGCCTTGAAGGAAGACGTGGGTGAAGGTCCCCGCCCTGCCACGCTGTGCACTTGTCTGCTCCACGATCTCTTCGGCAATGGCGCCATAGCCCTGCATCACATCGCGTGGAATGTCCTCGTAGCCGTCGTACGAGGTGTCGGCAATCACCTGCCAGCCGTGGGCTGCGGCGAGGCGTGCTGCTTCCTGCACCGATTCATCGTAATTGCCGGCAATGCGCACGATGTCCGCGCCATAGGCGGCAATGGCCTGCTCCCGTTCGGGGCTGACGTGGGCGTGCAGCACGATGACGCAGCGGCACCCGGCGTCTTGGGCTGCGGCAGCCAAGCCCCGTCCGTGGTTGCCGTCGGTGGCGCTGATCACGGTGTAGCCACGCAGCGCTTCTGCATACCGGCCGGTGAGGATGGCGGCAGGTTCAAAGTCGGGGTGCAGCCGCAAGATTTGACGCACCAGGGCGATGGGAGCGCCCAGCGCCTTGAAGCTGCCCAGCGGTGAGCGCACCGATTCATCCTTGAGACACAGGCGGCCCACCTGGCAACGCGCAGCCGCATCGGGCAGGTCGTACAGCGGCGTGGCGTTGGGATGGATGCCACGCCAGGAAGACAACCACTCACGGCTTTGGTGCGCCTGCGCGATGTTCATGATGGCCGACAACTCCGCAGGGTAGTCGGCGCGCGTGGCGCGGGGGTTCAGAAACAACATGGTGGGGCCTTCTGGGTGGGGGAATAAAAAATACACTGGCAATCGGTGGCCGGTCACTGCCCACGCAGGCAGTCTTGCACCACATCCAGCAGCACCTGGGCACCCAGGGCCAGCTGGTCATCGTCGGTGTGCTCACGCGGGTTGTGGCTGATACCGCCGCGGCTGGGCACAAAAATCATGGCTGATGAGGCGATGCGGGCCAACATCTGCGCGTCATGCCCAGCGCCAGAGGTCATGCGGCGGTGCGGCACCCCGCGCCGCTGTGCTGCAGCCTGAATGCGATCGGTCAAAGCCGCGTCGAACACCACGGGTTCAAAGCGCACCAGTTGCTCGGTTTCAACCGTCACGCCCTCGCGCCCGGCCAGCGTGGCCAGAAAATCGGCCAGACGGCTCTCTGCGGTTTGCAGACGCTGCTCGCCGGGGTCGCGCAGGTCCACGGTGAAGGTAGCTTTGCGGGGGATGACATTGATCAGGTCGGGCTCCAGGCGCAGCGACCCGACCGTGGCGAGGGTCGTTTCAGGCGCCGCGCCCACCACCTGCTCGCGCAGGAAGGCCACGCAAGCCGCAGCTGCGTAGCCGGCATCGTGGCGCAGCCGCGTGGGCGTGGTACCTGCGTGGTTGGCCACACCGGTGATGGTCACCTTCTGCCAGGAGATGCCCTGCAAGCTCTCCACCACGCCGATGAGTTTGCCTTCGGCCTCCAGCACCGGGCCCTGCTCGATGTGCAGTTCGATGTATTCGCGCGGCACGATGGCGCCCGGCGCCATGTCACCCGCGTAGCCAATGCGGGCCAGCTCGTCACCCAGGCGTGTTCCGTCGGTGCCCACGGTGTTGAGCGCTGCCTGCACATCCATGCCACCGGCATACACCAGCGAGCCCATCATGTCCGGCTGGTAACGCACGCCTTCTTCGTTGGTGAACGCCGCCACCACAATGGCACGCGCCGGGCGCAGGCCTGCCTGCCGGTAAGCACGCACCACGGCCAAGCCCGCCAGCACGCCATAGCAGCCATCCAGCGCGCCTGCATTGCGCACGGTGTCGATGTGTGAACCCATCATCAAAGGCTGGGCCATGCCTCCAGAGTGTTCGGCATGCAGTACGCCAAAGATGTTGCCGATCTGGTCCACGCGCACTTCCAGGTCCAGTTCGCGCATCCAGCGCACCAGCAGGTCACGCCCGGTTTTTTCTTCGTCGGTCAGGGCAATGCGGGTGCGGCCGCCTTGCGCTGCATCGTGGCCGATGGCACCGAGTTCGCGAAGCTGTTCCAGCAGTTTTGCGGTGTCCAACAAGGGGTCTGGCAAGGCCATGTGGGTTCTTTCACAGGGGGATGGCTGTGAATAATATTTCGCGTGCCAGAATCAGTTTTCGAAAAATCGATCTGAAAACTGAACGTTTTTCAACATTGGCAACGAAAGCGCCCCGATGAAGCTGGACAACTATGACCGCACGCTGCTGGCGGCCCTGCAAGGCGATGGGCGCGTGCCCCAAAGCGAACTGGGCCAGCGGGCCCACCTCTCGACCGCGGCGGTCAACCGCCGACTCAAGCTGCTGGAAGGCGCGGGGATGATCGAAAAATTCTCGGCACAACTGAGCCCGCGCGCACTGGGCTACGACCTGACGGTGATCGTGGAAGTGAAAGCCGAAAACGAGCGCGCCCACCTGCTAGACGAGATGCAGCGCCGCTTTGCCGCGTGCCCCCAGGTGCAGCAGTGCTACTACGTCACCGGCGAGTGGGACTTTGTGCTGATCTTCCTGGTGCGGTCGATGGACCAGTATGTAGAACTCACGCGGGAGCTGTTTTTCGAGTCGGGCAACGTGAAGTCATTCAACACCCTGGTGGTGATGAACCGAGTGAAGACCGGCAGCACGGTGCCGGTGGACATGGTCTGAACCGGGCGCATCGCGCTCCAAGACCACGGCAGCAAGCCAAGGCTCAGGCCTACGCGCCCCACACTGCGGGCTCAAACACCCCGGTTGCGCATCCAGTCGGCCGTGCCCATGAAGCTCTCGCGCAGGCGTGCGCGCAGGTCGTCGGGCACGCCGGTCTCACCCATGGCCTGGTCCATGCAGGCCACCCACTGGTCACGTTCTTTGATGCCAATGGAAAACGGCATGTGCCGCGCACGCAGGCGCGGGTGGCCGAACTGGTCGGTGTAGTACGACGGGCCGCCCAGCCAGCCGCACAGGAACCAGAAGAGCTTTTGCCGGGCGCTGTCCAGTTCAGGGCCATGGGCGGCGCGCAGTTCGGTGTAGGCGGGCTCCAGGTCCATCAGGTCGTAGAAGCGGTCGGTCAGGGCGTGCACGCGGGCCTCACCCCCAATCCATTCAAACGGGGTGATGGTGTTGGCGGCTTGGGTTTCTTCATTCATAGTCAAATTGGCCGCTAGCGCTTGATAGACAAGCGCCAGCAGCTCTGTTTTTTATAGCATTTTATTCGGCGGCGCGGCGCAGCGTCTCGACCACGGGGCGGCGCAGCACTTCGCGCAGGCCCCACCACCCGGCCAGCAAGGCCAGCACGGCGCCAGCCAAGGCCCCGGCCAGCGGCACCCACAGCGATGCCGTCCAGGCAAAGTCAAACACGTAGCGTGCCAGCCCCCAGCCCACGCCCACGGCGACAGCGCTGGCCAGGAAGCCGGCCAGCAGGCCCACGCCCACCAGCTCTGCGCGCTGCACCTGGCGCAGCAGGCTGGCGCGGGCGCCCACGGCGCGCATGATGGCGAACTCGCGCGCGCGTTCCTCGCGCGTGGCGGTCACAGCCGCAAACAGCACCACCAGCCCGGCCGCCAGGGTGAAGGCAAACAAAAACTCCACTGCGCGGATCACCTGGTCGAGCACGCGCTGCACCTGGTTGATGGCGCTGGCCATGTCCACGTTGGTGATGTTGGGGAATTGGCGCACCAGCGCGTTGTCAAAGCCCTGCACTTCAGGCGCGCGATAGGCTGCGAGGTAGGTGATGGCCACGCCTTCGAGCTGCTGCACCGGGTACATCACGAAGAAGTTGGCGCGCATGGAGCCCCAGTCCACCTTGCGCAGGCTGGTGATGCGGGCTTCGTTCTGCACGCCGCCAATGTCGAACAGCAGGCGGTCGCCCAGCTTCAGGCCCAGGGTCTCGGCAATGCTTTCTTCCACACTCACGGCACCGGCCTCGTTCTCGGTCCAGCGGCCCGCCACGATCTGGTTGTGGGGGGGCTGCTGCACGGCGGTGGAGAGGTTGAACTCGCGGTCTACCAGCCGCTTGGCACGGTCTTCGGTGTAGTTGTCCGGCCCCATGGGTTGGCCGTTCACGGCCAGCAGGCGGCCGCGAATCATGGGGTACCAGTCGTACTTGGCCACGCCGTTGGTCTGCAGGTTTTTCTGGAAGTCGTCGGCCTGCTCGGGCATGACGTTGATGACGAAGCGGTTGGGCGCATCCGGCGGGGTGGCCTGGCGCCAGCTGCTGATCAGGTCGGTGCGCAGCAGCACCAGCAGCACCAGGGCCAGCAGGCCCACGGCCAGGCTGCTGACCTGCACCACGGCATAGGCCGGGCGGGCCGAGATTTGCCGGGTGGCCAGCACCAGCCAGCGCGGTGCGGTGGTTTCATTCACGCTTTTGCGCAGCAGCTTCACGGCCACCCAGCTCAGGCCCGCAAACAGGGCCACGGCCCCGGCAAAGCCGCCCACGGCGATGAGGCCCAGCTTGAGGTCACTGCTCACGGCCAGCAGCAGCGCGGCAAAGCCCGCCACACCCACGCACAGCACGGCCAGCGATGCGGGCTTGAGACCGCCCACATCGCGTCGGATGACGCGCAGCGGCGGCACCTGCGCCAGTTGCAACACAGGCGGCAGGCCAAAGGCCAACAGCAGTGTGAGCCCCATGCCCAGGCCAAAGGCCACGGGCCACAGGCTGGGCGCGGGCAGGGCCGATTCGACCAGGCCCGACAGCAGCAGCACAAACACGTTGTGCACCAGATAGCCCACCGCCACGCCCAGCGCGCTGGCAAATACGCCAATGAGCGCAAATTCGGTGGTGTAGGCGCCCGCAATGGTGCGCTGGCTTTGTCCCAGCACGCGCAGCATGGCCGATGCGTCCAGGTGGTCGGCCGCAAAGCCGCGCGCGGCCAGCGCCACGGCCACGGCCGAGAGCAGCGCGGCCAGCAGGGCCACCAGGCTCAAGAACTTCTGGGCGCGGTCCAGCGTCTGGCGCATCTCGGGGCGGCCGCTTTCCAGCGATTCCACCCGCACGGCGCGCACGTCGGGCTTTTTGACCTCTTCAGCCGCCCATTCTGCAAACGCCTTCACGGCGGCGGGCTGCCCCGCCACGGCAAAGCGGTAGGTGATGCGGCTGGCAGGCTGCACCAGGCCAGTGGCGGGCACATCGGCCGCGTTGAGCATGACGCGCGGCGCAAAACTCATGAAGCCCGCGCCACGGTCAGGCTCAATGACGATGATGCGGGCAATGCGCAACTGGGCATCGCCCAAGAGGAGCTGGTCGCCCATGGCCAGGCCCAGGGCATCGAGCAGGGGGGCATCGACCCACACCTCGCCGGGGGCGGGAATGTCACGCGTGGCTTGCTCGGCGGCGCCGGGGGCATCGGCCACCTTGAGCGTGCCGCGCAGCGGGTAGCCCGGCGCAACGCTCTTGAGGGCCACCAGCTTGCTGGCGCCCCCCTGCGCATCACTGGCCCGCCCCATGGTAGGAAAGCCCATGGTGCCCACGGCTTGCAAGCCCAGCGCCTGGGCCTTGTCCACAAAGGCCTGGGGCGTGGGGTTGTCGCTGGCGACCACAACATCGCCGCCCAGCAGTTGCAGGGCGTCGCGCTGCAGCCCGCCCTGGAGCCGGTCCGCAAAAAAACCCACCGAGGTGAGCGCGGCCACGGCCAGCGTGACGGCCACCATCAACAAACGCAGTTCACCCGCGCGCAGGTCGCGCAGCAAGGTGCGCCACCCAAGGCGCAGGAAAGACAGTTTCATAGGGGGCAAACCTTAGCGCAATTGCGCTGAGTGGTAGGCCATAGGGATTTGCGCGACCAGGCCTTTGCCGCCGGGCCGCAGCACCGGGCCCTCTTGCGCCGCCAGCCGCCGGGCCAGGGCGTTGAGCACGGGGTCGATCTCTGCCCCCACGCGCATCTGGGGGTTGGAGAAGCCATCGTCCTTGCCAGCCTGAATTTCGCGCTGCGCAATGATGGGCACGGCCTTGGTAAATGCCTCGGTGAAGGAATAGGTGGAGCGCAGCTGCTCATGGAACACCGCCCGGCCAAAGAAGGTCAGCTCTGAACGGGTGCCGCAGCCGTAGGACGTGTGGGTGGCGTCTGCCGCCGTCATGATGAGGGTGGATGGTGTGGTCAGCGCATCAAGCCAGCCACCGGAATAGCAGGCAGAAATGGCGATCACCCGGTGGCGAATGCCCGCGTCGTCCAGCATGTGGCGCAGCAGCTCGGGGGTCATGGGGTCCACCTGCAGGGGCGGGTGGGCGGCGGCCAGCTGGTGGTCGCGCGCGCCGTGCGAAGTCATGTAGAGCACCAACACGTCCTCCTCGCGGTCCATGGTGGCCGCCAGGGCATCGATGGCACTGCGCAGGTTCTCGGGCGTGGCCCACAGGTGGGTGTCTGCGGTATCAGGGTGGTTGAGCAGGTGCAGCACGCGGCCTTCGGCGTCGAAGCGGTCTTGCAGCAGGTCGCTCACCATGGTGCTTTCACGGCGAAACACCTCCTCGCCCGCATAAGGGGCAAACACCAGTCCGTACACATCCACCACGCCGGGGCGCTCGGGGGTCAGGTCCTGGGTGTAGGCCTCCAGCATGAGTTGCTGGCCCTCAAACACCGACTGGGACAAAGGCACGCCAGCGGATGGCTCGCCGAGGCCCGGATCAGCGCCCGCAGCTGGTGCCGTGACCACGGGCTGCCACGAAGGCTCCACGCCCAGATAGAACTGCGCGGCCATGCCTCCCAACAAACATAGGGCAAACACCGCCGTGCGCCAGCGCGACTGGATGAAGCGCGCCGTGAGGCGCAGCAGCACAGCCAGAGACAACAGCAACGCCAGCAGCGCCAAGCCATCCAGCATCCCATCCTGCCAAGCCCAATCGCCTGCGCCCGCCAATGCGTCAGCGCCCAGGCTGGCATCGACACTGGCAGGCAAGGCAAAGGTGGGCAGTAGCCAGGGCAGCATGGCCCAGTTGCTGAGCAGCAGCCAGGCGGGAAGCCCACCACCGGGCGCCCGCTGCGGGTTGGAGAACACACCGCTGCGGTCTTGGGCAGGCGCCATGGCCCACCACGCCGCGCCCATCAAAGCCAGCGACAGCCACTGCTGCCCCAGCCACGCACGTGCATTGAACTCCACGGGGCCAGCAGTGGCCCACCATTCGCCCCACAACACCAGCCCCCAGTTGGCGGCCAGCAGCACCAGCAATTGCAATGGCGTGGGTGCAGCTATGCCTGTGCGAGGGGTCAGGAAGGCCGCCGCGCGCAGGCCCTCCAGCACCCAGCGGTAGGCGGGTAAACGCTGGGGCGCAGGCGCGGACGGGGGCGGAGGTGCTGCACTGGGCTGCGAAGCAGTAGCGGGGGTTTCGGGGGACGGCGACTCGGCAATCATGGCGCCATCATGCCATGAGACAAAATTGGCACCTGGCGCTTATCCATCAAGCGCCAGCAGCTATCTTTTCAATAGCATCCAACGCAGTACAGGGCGGGCGGCTTATAGCAGGATGCGGGCTCAGGCCAGCTCGGGCTGCAGCACCAGCCGGTGCGCGCCCGCGTAGCAGACAAAGCGTCGGTTGGTGGCGCGGCCAATGGCACACAGGCCCAGTTGCTGGGCCACGGCATGGCCCATCTGCGTCATGCCGCTGCGCGACACCACAATGGGCACGCCCATCTGCGCGGACTTGATGACCATCTCGCTGGTCAGCCGCCCGGTGGTGTAGAACACCTTATCGGCACCGCCCATGGGTTGGAACGACGCGGTATCGGTCTGCCCTGCCTGGATTGAGCGCGCTGCAGAAGGGGCTTCCGGGTTCATCCACATCCAGCCTGCAATGGTGTCGATGGCATTGTGGCGGCCCACGTCTTCCACAAACACCAGCATGTCTTCGCCACGGAACAGCGCGCAGCCGTGCACCGAGCCTGCGGATTTGTACGTGGTTTCCTTGAGGCGGATGGCATTCACCAGGCCATACAACTGTGCCTGGGTGAGCTGCGCCTGCGGCAGCTCAATGCGGTCCACCTCGTCCATCAGGCCGCCAAACACACTGCCCTGCCCGCAACCGGTGGTCACGACCTTGCTGGCGGTGCGCTCTTCAATGCGGGCGATGCCGTGGCGCGTGCGCACGGCGGCGGCGTTCACCTCCCAGTCCACGGTGATGGATTCAATGTCGAACACCGAATCCACCAGCCGCTGGTTGCGCAGGTAGCCCAGCACCAGCAGCTCGGGGTGCGCGCCCAGCGTCATCAGCGTGACCAGCTCCCGGCGGTCCACATACACCGTCAAGGGGCGCTCTGCAGGAATGTGCACCTGCTCAGTCTCTCCCCGCTCGTTGATCACATCCACCGCTTGGGTGAGGGGGGCTTGCGCCTGGGTCAGGCGGGGCAACACGAAAGGCTGTGACGGGAGGGAGGGGGCCAATGTGGAATCGTTCATGGGCGCAGGGTACACGCAAAAAAAAGCCGCAAGCTCATTGGAACTTGCGGCCGGATCAGCGACGGGGCGAACCACGCAGGCACGCTGCCGTGCCGATGGCCGCCGGGTCCGCTGTCAGGACTTGGGCGCAGACGCCGCTGGTGTGGTGGTACTGGGCGGGCTGCTGGCCGTGCCTGGTGGCGAATGAGCGCCTGCCGCCTCAATCGGCTTCGCAGCCGGCGGCGTGTAGGCGAATGGGCCGGGGTCGGCGCAAGGTGCGGATGCTGCGGCGGGCTTGGCGTCCTTGGCCGTCTTGCGGTAGTGCGCCGCCACGCGGTCTTGCGCCTGGCAGAGCTTGTAGTTGTCTACCTTGCCCGACCAGGCAGCCTTGGCAGCCGCTTCGGCGGCCTTTTCAGCAGCTTCAGGCGTGGGGGCAGGCAACTTGGCCAGCGCCACAGAACACAGAACACCGGCGCACAGCGCCAGCAGGGACGATCGGAAGATTTGCTTCATGGTGCGTTGCCTCATACCTGCGCGGGCTGGCCCGCAGTGGTGGCTGCAGCATCGCCCTGATGGGCGGCGCTGCGCTGCCGTGGGATCTTGCCTGCCTGCACGTCGTCGTGCCACAGCTCGTGGTGCTCCTTGGCCCATTCATCGGTCACGTAACCGGTCTTCATGGCCTTGTAGGCGCCCTTCATGCCCACCGTGCCCATGTAGATGTGACCGCAGATCAGCGCCATCATCCAGATCGCCAGGGTGGCATGGATCATGTGGGCGATTTGCATGTCGCTGCGCACATCACCAAAGCCGGGGATGAGTTTGTCGAGCACCAGCCCCGTGGCCACCACAAAAATACCAGGGATGGTGATGCCCCACCAGAACAACCCCTTCTCCCCCGCGTTGAAGCGATGTGATGGCACCTGGTGGTCGCCGCCCAGCATGCCACCGCCCTTGGACAGCCACACGAAGTCGGCGCGGTTGGCAATGTTGTCCTTCACGAACGTGAGGATGATCACCAGGAGCGAGACGGCAAACAGCGGCCCTACGAAGTTGTGCACGTTCTTGAGCGCGTAGGTCAGCCAGCCAAACAGCGTGGAACCCATGATGGGCAGCAGGAAGAACTTGCCAAACGCCATCACGATGCCCGAAATGGCCAGGGCAATGAAGGCAAAGGCATTCGCCCAGTGGGCTGCGCGCTCGAACGGCGTGAAGCGTTCAATGCGGCGCGTGCCAGGGCCTTCCGGGTGGTCGTGCCCCAGCGGCCCCTTGGTGAAGTAGAAGATGCCCAGGGCCAGCAGAACAATCGCGAACAGCGCTGCGCCGTAGGGAATGATCCATTGGTTGCGCACCTGGCGCCAAGCCTCGCCCGCGCTGCTCACGCGGGAGCCGGGGTACTGCACAAAGGGCTGGATCAGGTTGCCTGCTTCAGGCGCCTGCGTTTTGGGCAGGCTGCTGTAGCCAGTCACGCCCTGCCCCACCTGCCGCCACATGGGTGCATTGTTGCCGGGCTGTACCTTCATGCGTTCGCCGTTGGTCTGCTCGGCATAGCCGGGCTCGGCGCTCGCGTCGGGCTTCACATCAAAAATGTTTTGCCCTTGCACCCCCAGAGCGGCAGGCGCCTGGCCCACAACGCCCGAGGCCGTGGGCCCCGCTGGCGCCTGGGCCTGCGCAGCCAGCGCACCCAAGGCCAGCAGCACGGCACAGATACTGTGTTTCATGGCAGACCTCGCTCAGGGCTTCTGGTTGCGGGAATACTCGTTTTGACCGTACTGCTGGCGCGTGCGCAGTTGCTGCTCCCAGCTGGTCTTGTCGCCCGCCGTCCAGCCTGGCTGGGTGAAGTTACTGCCCGTACCGGCGTAAGGCGCCGCATCGTGCTTGACTGCACCGCCTGTCTGGGGCTTTTCACCGCAGGCTGCCAGTGCCACGCACAGGGTGGCGGCCGTCAAAAGTGTCGAAGCAATGCGTGTCATGACTTGGCTCCGGTTGCGCCTGCTGGAGGCTGGCCTGCCTGCTTGGAACCGTAGGCAGTGCCCCAGCCCCACACCTCGGCACCCTTGCCGCGCTGCACCACGCGGTTGCGGAAGATGTCTGCCACCACGTCGCCGTCGCCGGCGAGCAAGGCCTTGGTCGAGCACATTTCTGCGCAGGCAGGCAGCTTGCCTTCGGCCAGTCGGTTGCGGCCGTACTTTTCGAATTCGGCCTGGCTGCCATGGGTTTCAGGGCCGCCAGCGCAGAAGGTGCACTTGTCCATCTTGCCGCGCACACCGAAGGTGCCGGAAGAGGGGAACTGCGGCGCACCGAACGGGCATGCATAGCTGCAGTAGCCGCAGCCAATGCAGACATCCTTGTCGTGCAGCACCACACCTTCTTCGGTGCGGTAGAAGCAGTTCACGGGGCACACCGCCATGCAAGGCGCATCGCTGCAGTGCATGCAGGCCACCGAGATGGACTTTTCACCGGGCACGCCGTCATTCAGGGTCACCACCCGGCGGCGGTTCACACCCCAGGGCACTTCATGCTCGTTCTTGCACGCTGTCACGCAGCTGTTGCACTCGATGCAGCGCTCTGCATCACAGATAAATTTCATGCGGGCCATTGCGGTCTCCTCACGCAGCTTCCACGTTGCAGATCGTGGTCTTGGTTTCTTGCATCATGGTCACGACGTCGTAGCCATACGTTGTTGCAGTGTTCACGGCCTCGCCACGCACCAGAGGCGCTGCCCCCTGTGGGTAATAAGCCAACATGTCGGCGCCTTGCCAGCGGCCAGAGAAGTGGAATGGCATCCACACGGTGTCGGGCGCCACGCGCTCGGTGACCAGGGCCTGCACATTCAGGCGTGCGCCGGTGGGCGAGCTCAGCCACACGCGACTGCCATTGCGAATGCCACGGTCGGCAGCGGTCTTGGGGTTGATTTCCACGAACGCTTCCTGCTGCAGCTCGGCCAGCCAGGGGTTGGAGCGGGTTTCCTCGCCGCCACCTTCGTACTCGACCAAGCGGCCCGAGGTGAGGATGAGCGGGAACTTCTCGTACACCTTGTCCGCCATATTCTTGTCCTGCACCGTCTTGTACAGCGTGGGCAAGCGCCAGAAGGCCTTCTTGTCCTCGTGCGTGGGGTACTTTGCAACCATGTCGGGGCGGGTGCCGTACAGCGGTTCGCGGTGCTGCGGAATCGGATCAGGGAAGTTCCACACCACCGCACGCGCCTTGGCGTTGCCGAAGGGGTGGCAGCCGTGCACCTTCATGGCCACACGGATGATGCCGCCCGAGGGGTCGGTCTTCCAGTTCTTGCCCTCGGCCGCCTTCTTCTCGGCGTCCGTCAGGTCGTCCCACCAGCCCAGCTTCTTGAGCAGCACATGGTCGAACTCGGGGTAGCCGGTGGTGATGTCGGCACCCAGCGAGTGGGAGCCATCTTCAGCCAGCAGGTTCTCGCCATTGCGCTCCACACCGAAGTTGGCGCGGAAGTTGCCGCCACCATCCATGACGTGCTTGGAGGTGTCATACAGGTTGGCCGTGCCTGGGTGCTTGAGCTCGGGCGTGCCGTAGCAGGGCCATGGCAGACCAAAGTAGTCACCTGCAAAGTCGTAGCCGGTTTCCTTGTCCTTGCCGCCCTTGGCCTTGAGGGTCTTCACGTCGAACACATGCATGTTCTTCATGTGGGCCTTCAGGCGCTCTGGGCTCTGGCCGGTGTAGCCAATGGTCCAGACGGAGCGGTTGATTTCGCGCAGGATGTCTTCGACCATGGGCTCGTCCATGCCCTTGACCTTCTGCATCTTGTAGTTCTTGACCAGTTCCTTGTCGAAGCCCAGCTTCTGTGCCAGCTGGTACATGATCATGTGGTCGGAACGGCTTTCCCACAGCGGCTCGATGACCTTCTCGCGCCACTGCAGCGAGCGGTTGGACGCCGTGCAGGAACCGCTGGTTTCAAACTGCGTGGCTGCAGGCAGCAGGTACACCGCGCGGTTGGGGTTCAGGTCTTCGGGCTTGCCGGGCATGGCGGCCATGGCAGCGGTAGCCGATGGGTAGGGGTCTACCACCACCAGCAGGTCCAGCTTGTCCATGGCGCGCTTCATTTCGAGGCCACGGGTCTGCGAGTTGGGGGCATGGCCCCAATAGAACACGCCGCGCAGGTTGCTGTCCTGGTCGATCAGCTCGTTCTTCTCCAGCACGCCGTCAATCCAGCGCGACACGGTGATGCCGTTCTTGGTCATCATCGCGGGCGTGGCGTACTGCTTTTTGATCCACTCAAAGTCCACACCCCACACGTTGGCGAAGTGCTTCCACGCACCTTCGGACAGGCCGTAGTAGCCGGGCAGCGAGTCAGGGTTGGGGCCCACATCCGTCGCGCCTTGCACGTTGTCGTGACCACGGAAGATGTTGGTGCCGCCACCGCTCTTGCCCACGTTGCCCAGGGCCAGCTGCAAGATGCAGGAGGCACGCACCATGGCGTTGCCGATGGTGTGCTGCGTCTGGCCCATGCACCACACGATGGTGCCAGGGCGGCTGTCGGCCAGCATCTTGGCGACCTTGAACATCTGGTCTTCCTTGACGCCGCAGGCCTCTTCCACCTTGTCGGGTGTCCACTTGGCCATGACCTCGTCGCGCACCTTTTCCATGCCGTAGACACGGTCGTGGATGTACTTCTTGTCTTCCCAGCCGTTCTTGAAGATGTGATAGACCAGGCCGAACAGGAATGGAATGTCGGTGCCCGAGCGGATGCGTACGTACTCGTCCGCCTTGGCAGCGGTGCGGGTGAAGCGCGGGTCCACCACGATCATCTTGCAGCCGGTTTCCTTGGCATGCAGCATGTGCAGCATTGACACCGGGTGGGCCTCGGCCGCGTTGGAGCCGATGTACAGAGCGACCTTGCTGTTCTGCATGTCGTTGTACGAATTGGTCATGGCGCCATAACCCCAGGTGTTCGCCACACCAGCCACCGTGGTCGAGTGGCAGATGCGCGCCTGGTGGTCGCAGTTGTTGGTGCCCCAGAAGCTCACGAACTTGCGCAGCAGGTAGGCCTGCTCGTTGTTGTGCTTGGACGAGCCCACGAAGTACACGCTGTCCGGGCCGCTGGCGGCGCGCAGCTCTTTCATCTTGGCCGTGATTTCGTTCAGGGCCGTGTCCCAGCTGATGCGCTCGTACTTGCCGTTGACCAGCTTCATGGGGTAGCGCAGGCGGTACTCGCCGTGGCCGTGCTCGCGCACTGACGCCCCCTTGGCGCAGTGGGCGCCCAGGTTGATGGGCGAGTCAAACACCGGTTCCTGGCGCACCCAGATGCCGTTCTCGACCACGGCATCCACAGCACAGCCCACCGAGCAGTGGGTGCACACGGTGCGGCGCACTTCGATCTTGCTGTCGCCCAGGCCCACCTTGGCACCTTCAGCCGCTTGCGACTTCTTGACCAGGGTAAGTTGCGAGGCTGCAATGCCAACGCCTACGCCCAGGCCCGAGCGGCGCAGGAAAGCGCGGCGGTCCATGGTGGGCAGTGCCTGGGACAGGCCCCGGCGCAGGCTGTGAACAAAGGGAGAGGATGTCGATGCACTGTGCGGTGCATGCGCAGACTTTTTGGTGAGCAACATGGCGCGCCCCGAAATCAAAGTTGGGTGGTTTTGTAGTACTGCTTCACGTGCGCCGAGAGGTGGTAGCCACCTCCCTTTTCAGGCGCCACGCGGGCGGGCTCAGCGGCCACGACCTCGGCGGGGATTACACGCGGCAGCACCGTCACGGCGGCAGCACCGGCGCTCACGGCGGCGGCGCCCGCAAAGAAGCGGCGACGGGATGGGGGGGTAGAAGCGGAAGGCTGGCGGTCCTGCATGCTTGTCTCCAGGAGGCTGGCAGTTATGTAAAAGATTGCATAGGCGAGTCTAAGGCAGCCAGGTAACCTTCACAACGAGGCCAACCCTAATCCCACCAATGCACTTGAGCATTGCCGCGCGTCAAGACGCGGCACATCGCAAACAATCTTCAATCGAGCATGTCAAAACCCTGCGCCTCAACAGCAGCAAAAGCCCGCGTAAGGCGCGCCACGGCTGCATAGAAGCTCGCGGCCGGGTGCTGTTCCAGCGCGTTGCACATGGCTGGCAGCCAGGGCTGGATGTGCTCGGCAAAAAATTCACGCTGAGCCGTCAGGTTACAGACAGCCATGTCATCACCCGCAATCAGGTAGCGCATGACTTCGCACAGATATGCGACATGGTCCTCGGTCTCGGGCATGGTGTCGCCCCGCGCAAGCCCCAGGCGGTCCAGGCTGGTGCGCAAACGTGCCAGGGGCTTTTCATTCAAGAAGCCCGCCAGGTAGTGCGATGCGTACACAAACACCTCGGGCTTGCCCACGCCGCCGAACAGGCGATCGTATTCAGCCGCGATGGCGGCGTCGTCCTGCGCGCGGGCCGCTGCCACCAGCTGCTGCCAGGGCTCTTGCAGAAAGCCACCTTCCATGGGCGCTTCGGTCACGGCCACGCGCAGGGCCGACAGCAGCTCGGGGCTGGGCGGTGCGTAATACAGTTGGGACAACACGCCATACAACTCGGCGCGTGCGGTTTCTTCGTCCAGCGCAGAGCTGCCGGGCTGGGTCAATGAAACAGAGGCGCTCACAGGTCGGTCACTTTCGATTCGTTTTGTGCGGAGTACAGATCAATCACGCGGCAGTCACTGCACATCTTGAGCCGCTCCAGCGCTTCGCCCTGGAACATGGCATGCCCAGCCAGCTTGCCCAGCATGGCCTCGATGGCCTTCACGGTGCCAAACGGTTTGCTGCAGCGCACACAGGCCCAGGGCTGCGCTTCGTTGAGCACGCGCAGCTGCGCGCGCTCGGGCGTGAGCGACAGGCGGGGCTGCAGGCTGATCGCGTTTTCCGGGCAGGTGGTCTGGCACAGGCCGCACTGCACGCAGTTCTTCTCCAGAAAGCGCAGTTGTGGCGTTTGCGGGTTGTCCTGCAGCGCGCTTGCCGGGCAGGCGCTCACGCAACTCAGGCACAGGGTGCAGCGGTCTTTATCGACCGTGATGGTGCCCAGGGGCGAGCCCTTGGCAGGCAGCTCAATCGCCGCTGGCAAGGTGGCCGCGCCCAGGGGCGACTGTTCCACCAGATGGTCCAGCGCCATGTCCAGGGTGCTGCGCTTTTCCTGCGCGATGGCAAAGCGTGCGGCCACACCGGGGGTGCGCTGGCGCGTTTGGCTGAGGGTTTGCAGCGCCGCATCCAACTCCGTCGGGTGCTTGGCCTCGATGATGCGCAGGTGGGTGCCCGTGTAGCCAAGCCCGTTGAGGATGCGCTGGGCCACGTCCATTTGCGCCTGCAGCCCTTCCAGGTACTGCGGCGCCTCTTCGGTGGTAACCAGCAAGACGATTTGCGAGGCCCCGTAGGCGACGGCGCTCAGCCACAGGTCTACGCCCGTGCTGGCGGTGTGCCACAAGGCCACCGGAATCACATTCGCAGGCACGCCATGGGCCACCTTCAGCTGCGCTGCGCGGCCCAGCTCATTGACCAACGCCTGGCCACGCTCCTGGCTGTGCAACAGCAGCACGGCGTCCTTGCCGCCCGCTGCGGCATAGGTGGACAGCAGGGTTTTAAAACGCTGCCCCTGCTCTGCCGCGGGCGGATAGGCATAGGTCATCGCGCCCGTGGGGCACACCGTGGTGCAGGCGCCGCAGCCCACGCACAGGTTGGGGTTGACCACCACGCGCTGGCGGGCCTTGTCGCTGCTGATGGCCTCGGCCGAGCAAATGTCCACGCAGGCACTGCAACCCACGGTGGCGTTGCGGCTGTGGGCGCAGAGCTTCTGCTTGTATTCAAAAAACTTGGGCTTCTCAAACTCGCCCACCAGTTCGCGCAGCTTCAGCACGGTGGGCAGGTCACGCCCATCGCTGCGCAGGTAGCCCTGGGGCAGCGCGTGCTGCAAGAAGGTGGGCGTGGCGTCAGCGCGGCGCATGTCCAGCACCAGATCGAACTGGGCCGACTCGCTCTCGACCGCGCGCTGAAAGTCAATCGCCCCCGCCACCTGGCACGCCTTCACGCAAGCGCGGTGGCCCTGGCAGGCAGCCATGTCAATCTGGTAATCCAGCCCGATGGCGTTTTCGGGGCAGGCGGCCACGCAGGCATTACAGCGGGTGCACAGGTCAAGGTTGATGGGGTTGTCTTCGCGCCAGCGCAATTCAAACGCACCCAGCCAGCCCGTCAATGCTTCGATGCGCCCGCCCAGCACGGGGTAGCGACGAGCCTGGGCGCCACCGGCCTGGCCGGGGCCTTGGGCGAACACGGTAACGTCCAGCACATCAGACACCAACCCGGCCACCTGCTCTGCCGCATCGAGCGGCCCGATGATCAGCAGGCGCCCGGCGCTCTTATACGTCACCACCGGCACGGGCGGCGGCTCGGGCAGGTGCGCCGCCGCCAGCAGCGCGGCGATCTTGGGGCCGGCCTTGCCCGCATCGCGGCTCCAGCCGCCGGTTTCGCGGATATTCACAAAGCGGATGGGCGAGATGGCGCCTTCCGTCTGGCGGCCCAGGTCAGCGAACAGGCGCTCTTCCTGGGTGCATGCCACCACCACGTCCTCGCCCGAGCGGATGGCCTGGGTGAAGGCGCCCGCCTCGCGGCGGCACAGGGTGGAATGGAGGGTCAGGTCTTCACGAAGCGCTGTGCCCAGGGCCTGGGCGTTCAGCGGCATCGTCTGGTTGCAATCGCAGATGAGCGTGGTCATGTTCTGTGTGGCTGGCTGGGGCAAGCGACGCAGGCTCCCCCGTGGAACCAGCCAACGCTTGCCCGTGCGTGCTAGGAATAGCTGTGCATACCCCCGACTGTGCCACGTCTTGCCCCGGTTGCGTTGCCGATGGCACAGGGGGTTCCACGGGTGCGGGGTCTTTCGGGTCATTTCGCCCGGCAGGGGCCGCGGCCTGGCCTGCTGCTGGAGGCGTTTCCGACTCTTCTTCCACCAGCCCCATGAACTGCGCGCTGGCCATTTGCTTGAGCATGGCAGCGGGCAGCGGGTCGGGCTGGGTGTAGTCGTCGATGTAGATGTCCAGGCCGTCCATCACGTTGAAGTGTGGGTCGGTGAAGAGTTTCTTCATCGCTGCGTTGCGCACCTCAGGCGCCACCGCACGGCTGGCGAAGGGCTTGAAATCGGAATCGATGGACAGCGACTGCACGTCTTGCAAGGTGGGCAACGGCGCGGCTGCGGGCTCGGGCGGCACGGGTGCCGCAGCCGGCTGCGCGGCCAGGGGCGCAGGCGCATTCACCCCGGCTGGCACAGATGCCTGTGGCACGGGTGGCGCAGGGTCTTGTACGGGCTTGCCCTCGCGCACCTCCTGCTTGCGGCGCGACCAGCGGCCCAGGAATCCGTCAGCCACGGCCACCTCCACCACGGTGTTTCTCGGTACTCACCGAGGCGGGGTTGCCAAACCGGTCTTGCAACGGCTGAAAGCTGTCAGGACGCTTACGGCGCTTGGGCTCAGGCTGGTAGTTCTCGGCCACGAAGGCCTGCAGCACCTCCAGCACCTCAGGCGGCACGGGCACTTGCTCCACCGTTTCTTGCGCATCCAGCCAGCGGCCTGCCTCGTGGTAGCTCAGGCTGACTTCCACCGGGCGGGCCAGGCGGGGGGCATCGCCACCATCGTCTTCGTCCATGCGCCACAGCACAAACCAGCACGGGGCGGGCGATTCGACATTCAGGTGGTAGCCCTCGGCATCGTCGCGGAACAGCTCCACCCGAAAGCCGGGAAATATCCAGCGCTGTTCGCGCTCGTCGTTCAACAGTTGGCGCGGTTCAGTGCCGAAGGCCGGGTCGTGCATGACCACTTCGGCCAGCGACCACCGCCAGGGCTGCCAGCGGTTGTCAATGCGCTCGCAGCGCATGATCACAGCAACATCGGTGTAGGGGCGCTCAGTCATGGGCTGCGACTGTACTCCGGACCCGCCCCTGCCATGCAGGCGCGCCGCCAAACCCCTGCGCCCTGCTCTTCAATCGCCCTTGGTCGATGGCAGCGCTTCCACGGCAACGGCGCAGTATTTGAATTCTGGAATCTTGCCAAACGGGTCCAGCGCGGCGTTGGTGAGCAGGTTGGCCGCTGCCTCCACGTAGGCAAACGGCATGAATACCGTGCCACGGGGCGTGCCGTCGTCGCGGCGCACGCGCACCTGCACCCTACCGCGCCGCGAGCGGATGCCCACCAGCGCGCCGGGCGCCACGCCCAATCGCGCCAACTCGTCGCCATGCAGCGATGCGGTGGCCATGGGCTCGATGGCGTCCAGCACGGTGCTGCGCCGCGTCATGCTGCCCGTGTGCCAATGCTCCAGCTGGCGGCCGGTGATGAGCACGAACGGGAACTCAGCGCTCGGCTTTTCTGCCGCCGGGATCACGCTGGCGGGCACCAGTTGCAGGCGGCCCGTGGGCGTGGGGAATTGATCGGTGAAGACGATGGGCTGGCCGGGGTCGTCAGGTGCAAGGCAGGGGTAGGTCACGCTGGATTCGCGCGCGAGGCGCTCCCAGGTGATGCCCTCGATGCTGGCGTGCATCGCCTGGCGCATTTCCTCGTACACGGCGGCCACGCCAGATTCTTCGCCTTCGTAGTTCCAGTTCAGGCCCGCCCCGCCGCCGGGCCGCCCCAAGGCGGGGCCGGCCCCCTCGGGGGGCAGCGACGACACGAAGTGCGGAGCGTGGGGGCCCACTCTTTGCGCGATCTGCTGAATGATCCACAGGTCCGGCCGCGCATCGCCCGGCGGGTTCAGGGCGCGGCGGCCCATCTGCACCATGCGATCGGTGTTGCTGGCGGTGCCGGTCTTCTCGGGCCAGGCGCTGGCGGGCAGCACCACGTCGGCCAGCCAGGCGGTTTCCGTCAGAAAGATGTCCTGCACCACCAGGTGCTGCAGGCTGGCCAGCGCGTGGCGCGCATGGTTCAGGTCGGGGTCGCTCATGGCCGGGTTCTCGCCCATGATGTACATGCCGCGCACCTTGTGCGGGTCGCTGTCGTCGGCCAGGGCCTTGTGCATGATCTCTACCACGGTGTAGCCCGGCGCTTCATCGAGCTGGGTGCCCCAGAATTCTTCAAACCACGCATGCGCCCCGGCGTTGTCCACACGCTGGTAGTTGGGGAACATCATGGGGATCAGGCCCGCGTCGCTGGCGCCCTGCACGTTGTTCTGGCCACGTAGCGGGTGCAGGCCCGAGCCGGGCTTGCCGATCTGGCCCGTGACAGCGCACAGTGCGATCAGACAGCGTGCGTTGTCGGTGCCGTGGATGTGCTGGCTCACGCCCATACCCCACAAAATCATCGAGGCCTTCGAAGTGGCAAACGCGCGCGCCACCTCGCGCAGCGTCTCGGCCGGGATGCCGCACACAGGCACCATGGCCTCGGGGCTGCAGCCCATCACGTTGGCCTTGAGCGCCTCGAAATCGGTGGTGCGGCCCTTGATAAAGGCTTCGTCCACCAACCCCTCGTCGATCACCGTGTGGATCAGCGCGTTGAGCATGGCCACATCGGTGTCGGCCTTGAACTGCAGCGTGCGCCAGGCATGGCGGCCAATGTCGGTCACGCGCGGGTCGGCCAGCACTATTCTTGCCCCGCGCTTGGCCGCGTTCTTCATCCAGGTCGCAGCCACCGGGTGGTTGGCCGTGGGGTTGGAGCCGATCACAAAGATCAGCTCGGCGTGCTCCACATCGTTGACCGGGTTGCTCACCGCGCCCGAGCCCACGCCTTCAAGCAGCGCGGCCACGCTGGACGCATGGCACAGCCGGGTGCAGTGGTCCACGTTGTTGCTGCCAAAGCCGGTGCGCACCAGCTTCTGGAACAAATAGGCCTCTTCGTTGCTGCCTTTGGCCGAGCCAAAGCCTGCGAGCGCCTTGCGGCCGTGCGTGTCGCGCAGGGTCTTGAGCTGGCCTGCGGCCAGGTCGAGTGCCTCGTCCCAGGTCGCTTCGCGGAAGGTGTCGCGCCAGTCCGCGCCATACGGCCGCACCTCCTTGGGCACGCCGGGCTTGCGGATCAGCGGCACCGTGAGCCGGTCGGGATGATGAGCGTAGTCAAAGCCAAACCGGCCTTTCACGCACAGGCGGCCGTGGTTGGCGGGGCCGTCGCGGCCTTCCACGCTGATGATCTTTTCATCGCGCACGTTGTAGGTAATGAGGCAGCCCACGCCGCAGAACGGGCAGACCGAATCGACTTTGCGGTCCACCTTTTGCGAGCCGATGTGCGTCTTGGGGCTGAGCGCGCCCGTGGGGCAGGCCTGCACGCATTCGCCGCAGGCCACGCAGGTGCTTTCGGCCATGGGGTCGTCGAGGTCGAAAACGATCTTGCTGTCGGCCCCGCGCAGCGCGTAGCCGATCACGTCGTTGACTTGTTCCTCGCGGCAGGCGCGCACGCAGCGGTTGCACTGGATGCAGGCGTCCAGGTTGACGGCCATGGCGGGGTGGCTCAGGTCGGGCGCGGGCTGCTCGCGGCGCAGGGCCTTCAATGCCGGGCGCACGCTCACGCCCAGCCGATCCGCCCATTGGCTCAGCTCACCGTGCTGGCCCACCGCTTCAGCATTTTTTGAGTCAAATTGGGCTCTAGCGCTTGATGGATAAGCGCTAGCAGCTATCAATTCAGGAGTTTTGATATCTCCATCGTTCCATCGGTAGCCCACATCCGGCATGTCAGACAGCAGCATCTCCACCACCATCTGCTGGCTTTTGCGCGCACGCGGGCTGGCGGCCTGCACTTTCATCCCTGCGGTCGGCGCGCGGCAGCAGCTGGGCGCCAGCGTGCGCTCGCCCGCGATCTCGACCACGCAGGCGCGGCAGTTGCCGTCGGGTCGCAGTCCGTCGCTGTAGCACAGGTGCGGGATGTCCACCCCGTGGCGCTGCGCGGCTTTCAAAATGGTTTCGCCAGGGCGGGCGGTGACGGGCTGGCCGTCCAGCTCAAAGGCCACTCCGCCGGTGTCGTGCAAGGCGCTCATGGCTCGCCTCCTTGGGGCAGTTGCTCCGCCAGTGGGCTGTTGCGCGGCTTGGGCAGGTCACCCGGCCAGGGCCCTTCGCCCACCTCGTGCGGAAAATACTTGTGAATGCAGCGAATGGGATTGGGCGCGGCCTGCCCCAGGCCGCAGATAGAGGCATCGGCCATCACCTGCGCCAGGTCGTCCAGCAATTCTTCATCCCACTGCGGCGCTTGCATCAACGCGGCTGCCTTGGCCGTGCCCACACGGCAGGGCGTGCACTGGCCGCAGCTTTCGTGTTCAAAAAAGCGCATCACATTCAGCGCCGCGTCACGCGCGCGATCGTGCTGGCTGAGCACGATGACAGCGGCCGAGCCGATGAAACAGCCGTAGGGCTGCAGCGTGTCGAAGTCCAGCGGAATCTGGTTGAGGCTCGCGGGCAGGATGCCGCCCGAGGCCCCGCCGGGCAGGTAGGCATACAGCTCGTGGCCGTCCAGCATGCCGCCGCAGTATTCGTCGATGAGCTCCTGCACGGTGATGCCCGCAGGCGCGAGCTTGACGCCCGGGTGCCTCACCCGCCCGCTCACGCTGAAACTGCGCAGCCCCTTGCGGCCATGGCGGCCAAAGCTGGCAAACCACTGCGGGCCGCGCTCCACGATGTCGCGCACCCAGTACAGGGTTTCAAAGTTGTGCTCCAGCGTGGGGCGGCCAAACAGACCCACCTGCGCGATGTAGGGCGGGCGCATGCGCGGCTCGCCGCGTTTGCCTTCGATGCTCTCGATCATGGCCGACTCTTCGCCGCAGATGTAGGCACCCGCGCCGCGCCGCAGTTCGATGTGGGGCAGCGGGCACGGCGGCTCGGCGCGCAGGTCGTCCAGCGCGGCCTGCAGCAGCGCGCGGCAGCCGTGGTACTCGTCGCGCAGGTAGATATAGACGGCCTCGGTGCCCACCACCTGGGCGGCGATGAGCACGCCTTCCAGAAAGCGGTGCGGGTCGCGCTCTAGATAAGTACGGTCCTTGAACGTGCCGGGCTCTCCCTCGTCAATGTTCACGGCCATCAGGCGGGGGGCCGGCTGGTCGCGAACAATGCGCCACTTGCGCCCCGCCGGAAATCCCGCGCCGCCCAAACCGCGCAGGCCCGAGTCCTCCATGGCCGCGAGCACGGCCTCGGCGTCCATCTCGCCGTTGACCAAGGCGGCAGCGGTCTGGTAACCGCCGCGGGCGCGGTAGGTGGCGAGATCAGTGTGCGCGGGGCTGATGCCATCCGGCTGCGCAGGTACGCTGTGCTCTGCCAGCGCTGCAATATCAAAATTGATAGCTGCTGGCGCTGATGGGTGAAGCGCCAGAGCCCGATTTGGCTTCAAAGTGACGGTTTCCAGCACCGAGTCCAAGGTGGCTTGCGGCACAGGGCACTGGTGCACCACGGCCACGGGCGCCTGCTCGCAGCGGCCCACGCAGGGCACGGCCAACACCTGCACGTCGCCCTGCCCGGCTGCTTGCAACCGTGCAGGCAGGGCGTCGAGCAGTTCGCGCGCGCCAGCCATGCTGCAGCTCAGGCTGTCGCACACGCGCAGCACCAGGCGCGGTGCCTGGGCTTCCTCGCCACGCACGATCTCGAAGTGGTGATAAAAGCTCGCCACCTCGTACACCTCGGCCATCGGCAGGTTCATCTGCTTGGCGAGCGCCACCAGGTGCCGGTCGTGCAGCACGCCAAAGTGGTCGTTCAGGCGGTGCAGGTATTCAATGAGCAGATCGCGCCGCAAGCCCGTGGCGGGCCGCGGGCCCAGCAGCCCAGCCACCTCGGTCATGGCTACGTCTTCGGGCTGGCGGCCCTTGAGGTGGCTTTTGCGGCGGATGCGTTCACGCATGTCGGAGACCGACACGGCGGCGACGGTGGGGGCTTCGGGCTGGAGACTCATGGGCCGCATTTTCACCGCGAAGCGGGTCGGCGTCGGGAATCGCCCGCGTGCGCAGGCGGCGAGGCGCCGCCGCTGGCCCTAGGGACCCTCCGCCCGAATCACCGCGCCGTGTGCATGTGCGGTTTCAGGCGGTCTGCGTCGTTGCAAATACTCGAAATAGCTACGGCTATTGCTGCGTTTTACGCCTGGCAGCCCATCCCGATCTGCAGCGCACACTTAGCCAGCTCGATTCCTGCAGAGGATCCCCAGACCCCAATTTCAGGTGTTCTTGCTGATCGAGATGGTGGGGAACTTGCTGGAAAAATCCTTGGCCTGCTGGGCGATCTTCACCGCCACATCGCGCGCCACCTTCTTGTAGATCTGCGCGACTTCACCATCGGGGTCAGCCACCACCGTGGGCTTTCCGCTGTCGGCCTGCAGGCGGATACTCATGTTCAGCGGCAGCGCGCCCAGGTAGTCCATGCCGTACTCGGCGGCCATCTTCTTGCCGCCATCGGCGCCAAAGATGTGCTCCACATGGCCGCAGTTGCTGCACACGTGGGCGGCCATGTTCTCGACGATGCCGAGGATGGGCACACCCACCTTCTCGAACATCTTGATGCCCTTTTTGGCGTCGAGCAGGGCGATGTCCTGCGGGGTGGTGACGATGACCGCACCGGTCATGGGCACGCGCTGGCTCAGGGTGAGCTGGATGTCGCCGGTGCCCGGGGGCATGTCGATGATGAGGTAATCCAGGTCTTTCCAATTGGTCTGGCGCAGCAACTGCTCCAGCGCCTGGGTGGCCATGGGGCCGCGCCAGATCATGGCTTCGTCCTGGTCCACCAGGAAGCCGATGGACATGACCTGCACGCCGTAGTTCTCCAGCGGCTCCATGGTCTTGCCGTCTTCGCTTTCAGGGCGGCGGTTGATGCCCAGCATCATGGGCTGGCTGGGGCCGTAGATGTCGGCGTCGAGCACGCCCACGCTGGCACCCTCGGCCGCCAGGGCCAGGGCCAGGTTGGCGGCGGTGGTGCTCTTGCCCACGCCACCCTTGCCCGAGGCCACGGCAATGATGTTCTTCACCTGTGGCAACAGCTGCACACCGCGCTGCACGGCATGGGCGATGACCTTGGTGGTGATGTTGACCGACACGTTGCTCACCCCGGCCACACCCTTGGCAGCGGCTACCAGGCTGCGGCGCAGCTCGGGCACCAGGCTCTTGGCGGGGTAGCCCAGCTCCACGTCAAACGCCACGTCGCCACCGCTGATCTGCACGTTGCGCAGGGCGCGGGTGCTGACAAAATCCTTGCCCGTGTGGGGGTCGAGCACGCTGGAAAGTGCGGCCAAAAGGCCTTGTTCGGTGACTGACATTCAAATAACTCCTGTGGGGGCCGTAGTCTATCCAAGGGGCTTTCACCGATTTTTCTTGTGGGCAAGCCGTGAAGAACCCACTTTGGCAGTGCTCCCGCATGCCCATAACCGCCCTACAACTGCACGACAATGCGCAGCCATTGCCCCAACGCCCAAGCGAGAAGCCACCGTGAAATTCAAGATGTCCGAAAACTCCCTGTTCGCCTTGCTGCTGCGCTCGCCGTGGTGGATCAGCTTTGTGCTGGTCGCCTGCGTCGCGCTCATCTCCAAGGCGCTGCTGCCATCGGAGTACTTCATTTATGGCGCGCTGGGCGGCTTTCCCATCTTTGTGGTGGGCTGCATTGCGGCCTGGCGCCAGTTGCGCGCGCCCAGCGCCGCCAAGGTGCAAACCATGCTCGACCAAGCGCAGGCGATGCAGTGGGCCAAGTTTTCGCAGGCCCTTACCCACGCCTGGGCGGGCCAGGGTTATGGGGTGAACGCCCCATCAAAAGGGGCCGTAGACCTGCGGCTGACCCAAAACGGCCAGACCACCCTGGTCAGCGCCAAGCGCTGGAAAGCAGCCACCCACGGCGTGGAACCACTGCGCGAGCTTTACAGCGCCATGCAGGCTGAAAACGCCCAGGGCGGCATCTACGTGGCGGGGCAAGGCACCGTGAGCGAAAGCGCTGCACTGTTTGCGCGCGACCATGGCATCACCATCCTGCAGGGGCCCGCGCTGGCCGTGCTGTTGCTCGGCTGACACACTGCGGCGCCCTGTGGCCAGGGTTGCGGGTTTTCCCAAAGCCTGCGGGCTGCGGCCGAGCCGCACACTTTCAGCCTTCAAAGCCGCCGCAGCGCATCTGCCACGGTGGCTCTTTCTGATCACCTCACCAGACCATGCCCCAAGCAGCCCCCAAAGCGCCCGCCTCCGCCCCGTCCACAGGCTTGCTGCTGACCGGTGGCGGCGCCCGCGCGGCCTACCAGGTGGGGGTGCTGGAGGCAATTGCCGACCTGCGCCAGGCCTGCGGCGCAGGTGGCGAGCCCAACCCGTTTCCCATCATCACCGGCACTTCGGCGGGCGCCATCAACGCCGCCGCGCTGGCCTGCGGTGCCGACAACTTTGACCGCGCCGTGCGGCGCATTGCCCGGGTGTGGCGGCAATTCCATGCCAACCAGGTGTACGGGGCCGATTCACTGAGCGTGATGCGCAGCGGCGCGCGCTGGCTCACGCTGGTGTCGATTGGCTGGGCGCTGGCCCGCTGGCGGCGCATGCGGCCTCAGTCGCTGCTGGACAACAAACCGCTTGAAAAGCTGTTGGTCAAGATGGTGCCGCTGGTGCGTCTGCCCCGCCTCATCCGCAAGGGGCACCTGAAGGCGCTGGCCGTCACGGCGTCTAGCTACAGCTCGGGCGAGCACGTCACCTTCTTTGAATCGGCCGAGCCCGTGAAACCCTGGGTACGCTCGCAGCGCAAGGCCGCACGCGACCGCATCACGCATGAGCACCTGCTCGCGTCCTCAGCCATTCCGTTCATCTTCCCGGCCAAGGGCATCGAGGTGGACGACCACGTCGAATACTTTGGCGACGGCTCCATGCGCCAGTCCGCGCCCATCGCCCCGGCCATTCACCTGGGGGCCGAACGCATTCTGGTGATCGGCGCAGGCCGCATGCACGAGCCCAAGAACGACGCCGCCGTCAACCCCACGCCCAACTACCCGTCGCTTGCGCAAATTGCGGGGCACGCGCTGTCCAACATCTTTCTGGACGCCCTGTCGGTGGACGTAGAGCGCGTGCAGCGCATCAACCAGACGCTCTCGCTCATCCCCGAAGAAAAACGCACCCACAGCGCCCTGCGGCCGATTGAGCTGCTGGTCATCGCCCCCTCGCAGCGGCTGGATGCCGTGGCCGCCCGCCATGTGGGCGACCTGCCCACGCCCGTGCGCACCATGCTGGGCGCGCTGGGCGTCACATCGAACATGGCCGACGTACGCGGTGCGGCGCTGGCTAGCTACCTGCTGTTTGAGGCCGGTTACACCCAAGAACTGATGGCCCTGGGCCGCGCCGACACCCTGGCCATGCGCGCGCAGGTGTGCCAGTTTTTTGGCTGGACGGACAGCGGCGCCGAAGTGCGCACCCAGCTGCACCAATAGCCCCGTGGGGCAAGACCGGGTTGCGTGGCAACCGCACGGGCCGTGGCCTAAAATCGCGGGTTCCGCCTGAGAAAGTATCTCCCCATGTCGTCACCTGCACGCAAACTCTTCGTCACCACCGCCCTGCCGTATGCCAACGGCAACTTCCACATCGGCCACATCATGGAATACATCCAGGCCGACATCTGGGTGCGGTTCCAGCGAATGCAGGGCAACGCGGTGAACTTCTGTGGAGCCGACGACACGCACGGCGCGCCCATCATGATCGCCGCCGAAAAGGCTGGCGTCACGCCCCAGCAGTTTGTGGCCAACATCGCCGCAGGCCGCAAGCAGTATCTGGACGGCTTTCACATCAGCTTTGACAACTGGCACAGCACCGACGCGCCAGAAAACCACGAACTGGCCCGCCAGATCTACCGCGACCTGCGCGACCGCGCGGACGGTAGCCTGATCGAGGTGCGCACCATCGAACAGTTCTTCGACCCCGAGAAGAACATGTTCCTGCCCGACCGCTACATCAAGGGCGAATGCCCCAAGTGCCACGCCAAGGACCAGTACGGCGACAACTGCGAGGTGTGCGGCACGGTGTACGCCCCCACCGACCTGATCAATCCCTACTCGGCCCTCTCCGGAGCCAAGCCCGAGTTGAAACACTCCGAGCACTTCTTCTTCAAGCTGTCAGACCCCCGCTGCGTGGAGTTTCTGCAGAACTGGACGCAGGACGGCAAGCTCCAGCCCGAGGTGGCCAACAAGATCAAGGAATGGTTCAGCGTCCGCACCAACCCCGACGGCACCACCAGCGAAGGCCTGGGCGACTGGGACATCAGCCGCGATGCGCCCTACTTCGGCATCGAGATCCCTGACGCACCGGGCAAGTACTTCTATGTGTGGCTCGATGCGCCCGTGGGCTACCTCGCCTCGCTCAAGAACCTGCTGGACAAACGCGGCGAAAGCTACGACGCCTACATGGCCGACCCGCTGCTTGAGCAGTACCACTTCATCGGCAAGGACATCGTCACCTTCCACACCCTGTTCTGGCCCGCCATGCTGCACTTCAGCGGCCGCAAGACGCCCAACAGCGTGTTCGTGCACGGCTTCCTCACCGTGAACAACGGCGAGAAGATGAGCAAGAGCCGGGGCACGGGCCTCGACCCGCTCAAGTACCTGAGCCTGGGCATGAACGCCGAATGGCTGCGCTACTACCTGGCCGCCAAGCTCAGCGCCCGCAACGAAGACATCGACTTCAACGCCGAAGACTTCATGCTGCGCGTGAACAGCGATTTGATCGGCAAATACGTGAACATTGCCAGCCGTGCGGCGGGGTTCCTGACCAAGCGGTTTGAAGGCAAGCTGACCCAAGACTTTGACGCTGCTGGCAGCGCCCTGCTGGCCGAGGTGCGCGGCGCCCGCGACACGCTGGCCCAGCTGTACGAAGCGCGCGAATACGGCAAGGCCACCCGCGAAATCATGCTGCTGGCCGACCGCATCAACGCCTACGTGGACCAGAACAAACCCTGGGATCTGGCCAAAGACGCCGCCAACAATGTGGCCCTGCACCAGGTGTGCTCGGTGCTCATCAACGCGTTCGACGCCCTCACCCGCTACCTGGCGCCCGTGCTGCCGGGCCTCTCGCGCGCGGTGGAAGGCTTCGTCGGCCGCAGCATGACCGAGTGGGCGGTGGACGGCAACGTGCAAGCCATTCAGCCCTACAACCACCTGATGCAGCGCGTGACGCCCGAGCAGCTTGAGGCATTGTTTGAGCCTCCAGCCCAAGCAGCACAAGCACCAGCAGCTACAGAAACCGTAGCAGCCCCCGGTGGCGAGGAACTGGCCCCCACCATCACCATCGACGACTTCACCAAGATCGACCTGCGCATCGCGCTGATCGTGAACTGCGAGCCGGTCGAGGGCTCCACCAAACTGCTGCGCCTGACGCTGGACGTGGGCGAGGGCCCCGACCTGGAAGGACGTCCCATCCTGCGCAACGTCTTCAGCGGCATTGCCAGCGCCTACAAGCCCGAAGACCTGATCGGCAAGCACACCGTGATGGTGGCCAACCTGGCCCCGCGCAAGATGAAGTTTGGCGTGAGCGAAGGCATGGTGCTGGCCGCAAGCCATGGCGACGAAAAAGCCAACCCCGGCATCTATGTGCTGAACCCCTGGCCCGGCGCCACGCCCGGCATGCGGGTGCGCTGATCGCCTGCGATTGGTTCCAATGACAAGGCCCTCGCTCAGAGGGCCTTTTCTTTTGGCAACACACGCTGATAGCAGCGCCAGGCAACCAGCCTCAGGGCAGAAGCGTCAACCGCCCACATACCGCCCCGGCCGGTGGCTGATCCATAAAAACACGCCCATCACCACGGCCGCCAGCACCGAATAAAACACCCGCTCCAGTGGCACCACAAACAGGGCCAGCAGCAGCACTACGCAGTCGATCGCCAGTTGCACCTTGCCCGCGCGCACGCCGTAGCGGTTTTGCATGTACAGCGACACGATGGTGGCGCCACCCAGGCTGGAGCGGTGCCGCGCCAGGAACAGGCAGCCGGTGCCCAGCAGCAGCCCGCCCAGCAGCGAGGCAAACAGCGGGTTGATGTAGCTGACCTGCATCACATGCGGGAACAGCTCGGTCAACAGCGACAGCAGTGCCACGCAAATAAAGGTTTTGAGCGTGAACTCGCGGCCCATGCGTGTCCAGGCGAACCAGTAAAAGGGCAGGTTCACCACAAAGAACAGCTTGCCGAACGAGATGTCGGTGACGTAGTGCAGCAAAAATGCCATGCCCGCCGTGCTGCCAATGAGCAACCCGGCCTGGTTGAACAGCATGAGCGCCATGGCGACAAACAGGGTGCCCGAGAACAGGGCTTGCGCATCTTCATAAGTGCCGTGGCGCAAAGACACTACGGGGCCGGGGGCAGGCGAGTTGCTGGATTCAGCAGGAGACATGGAGAAAACTCTTGGTTTTGAAAATGAAAAGGGGTCAGGGCCTTGTGAGCCCCAACACCATGGGCCCCTGTCACGGGGGCACAAGAACACAAGCAAACAGCGCGCCAAACGGAATGTGGCTCTGTTGCCAGCGGCAATCAACACCGCAATTGCTATCGAATAAATAGCATTCAGCGCTTACGATTCAGGCGCTGGTCCTTATTTTCTTCTATTTTCATAATCCATCAGCACACCCAGCCCTATCGGCCGCCGCCCTTGTTCTCGTGGGCATCCATGTCGTCACCCGTGTAGGTGCGCAGCACGCGCTGGTCTGGCCCATGCACCACGGTGAACAGCTTGGGCGATGTGGCGGGCAAGGCAAAGCGCCAGTCCACTTCGGTTTCGCCCTTGAGGGCAAAGTGCATGGTTTTGGCGGGCTTGCCCAGAATCCGGCGCACTTCGCTCATGGGCATGCCCGGCTGAATGCGCGCGAAGTTCTCGGGCGTCAGCACCTGGCGCACCCCGGCCAGCTTGCCGTCAGGCCCCAGCGTGATCATGTAATTGACCTGCCCTGCGGGCTGGCGGTTGTATTCAAAGGTGCGGGCACCGCCTGGCTCCTCCCAGATCATCTCAGGGGCGCCGAAGCGGTCGCGCACATCGGCTTCGGTGGAAACGCCCGGCTGCAGCTCGCTCAGCCGCTGGGGGTCGCACCCCGCTGCGGCCAGCAGGGCGAGGGCCGCCAGCACGGTGGCGGCGGCACGGTGAATACGATCAGAAAGTGGCATGGCATCGTCCCGGTAAAATCCAGCAAAAGAGGTTCACTGCACATGTCTATTTTCCGCCGCCCTGACTACCAATCCGACGCCACCCAGTTCATCAACCAGCTCAAGGCCACCAAGCCTGAACTGGACAAGCAGCAGCAAGCCGGCCGTGCCCTGCTGTGGGACAAGCAGGTAGACCGCCAGCTATGGAACGATTACCGCCAGGCGCGCGTGGCCCAAAAGCCTTACGTCTACCAGACCAACGCGGACTGAGCCTTGCTGCCGCCAGCATTTGCAATCAAATTGGCCTCTGGCGCTTGACTGACAAGCGCCAGCAGCTATTTATTTCATAGCAAACATGAGCAACACAGCGCCCACCAGCGCACCCGCCGCCGATGAACGGCCAGATTCCAACGGCAGCTCCATGCCCGACGTGGTGGATCAGGTGGCCCTGGCGCGCCTGTACGGTGAGCCACTGTTTGCGCTGCCGCAAGACCTGTACATCCCGCCCGACGCGCTTGAAGTCTTCCTCGAAGCCTTTGAAGGCCCGCTGGATTTGCTGCTGTACCTGATCCGCAAGCAGAACTTCAACATCCTCGACATCCCCATGGTGGGGGTGACCAAGCAGTATCTGGCGTATGTGGACGAGATCCGCAGCCGCAACCTGGAGTTGGCGGCCGAGTATTTGCTAATGGCAGCGATGCTCATCGAGATCAAGTCGCGCATGCTGCTGCCGCCCAAGAAGCAGGCCGAAGGCGAGGAGCCTGAAGACCCGCGCGCCGAGCTGGTGCGCCGCCTGCTGGAATACGAGCAGATGAAGATGGCTGCCGCGCGCCTGGGACAGCTGCCGCAGTACGGCCGCGACTTTTTGAAGGCCCAGGTCTACATCGAACAAAGCCTGCAGCCGCGCTTCCCCGATGTGCATGTGGTAGAGCTGCAGGAGGCCTGGCGCGACATTTTGAAGCGCGCCAAACTCGTGCAGCACCACAAGATCACCCGCGAAGAGCTGAGCGTGCGCGAGTACATGAGCATGGTGCTCAAGACGCTTCAGGGCCGCCGCTTTGTGGAGTTTGAAGAACTCTTCGAGCCCGAGAAGGGCAGCACCGTGCTGGTGGTGACCTTTATTGCGCTGCTGGAGCTGGCCAAAGAGACGCTGATCGAAATCACGCAGGCCGAGGCGTTCGCCCCCATTTACGTGCGCTTGGCTTATACACCCGTATGACACCCCCTGAGCGGCTGCGCCGCTTCCCCCTCTCTCGCTGCGCGGGAGGGGGACACCACCGGTGGCCTGGCAAAGCCAGCTCCACGGTGGCCCCGGCATGGCGCAGCGCCAGTTTCAACGGCAACTGACACCCTCTATGGCATCACACGACTTCGACGTTCTCATCGTAGGCAGCGGCCTCGCCGGCCTCTCGGCCGCGCTGCACCTGGCGCCCACGCACCGCGTGGCCGTCATCACCAAGCGCACGCTGCAAGATGGCTCCAGCGGCTGGGCCCAGGGCGGCATTGCCGCCGTGTTGGCCGACGACGACAGCTTTGCCGCGCACATAGAAGACACGCTGGTCGCGGGCGCAGGCCTGTGCGACCTGGCCACCACGCGCTTTGTGGTGGAGAACGCGCCCGAGTCCATTGCCTGGCTGCGCGCGCTCGGCGTGCCCTTCACGCTGGAAGGCGACCAGCTGCACCTGACGCGCGAAGGCGGCCACAGCGCGCGCCGCATTGCGCATGTGACCGACGCCACCGGCGCAGCGGTGCAGCGCACGCTGATCGACGTGGTGCGCAGCACCCCCGGCATCACGCTGTTCGAGCAGCACACGCTGGTAGACCTGATCACCACGCGCAAGCTCGGCCTGCCGGGCAACCGCTGCCTGGGCCTGTATGCGCTGGACAGCGACACCGACGAGGTCGTCACCTTCCGTGCCCCGGAAACTATTCTGGCCACGGGTGGCGCGGGCAAGGTGTACCTGTACACCACCAACCCAGACACCGCCACGGGCGACGGCATTGCCGCCGCCTGGCGTGCAGGCTGCCGTGTGGCGAACATGGAGTTCATCCAGTTCCACCCCACGGGGCTGTACCACCCGCACGAAAAGTCTTTCCTCATCAGCGAAGCGGTGCGCGGCGAGGGCGGCAAGCTGTTGCTGCCGCCATCGGCCGGTGGCAAGCGCTTCATGCTCGACCACGACCCACGCGCCGAACTGGCCCCGCGCGATGTGGTGGCGCGCGCCATCGACTTCGAGATGAAGAAGCACGGCCTCGATTGCGTGCACCTCGACATTTCGCACCAGAGCCCCGCGTTTTTGCAGGAGCACTTCCCCAACATCCTCGCGCACTGCGCGTCGCTTGGCATCGACATCACCAAGGAGCCCATCCCCGTGGTGCCCACCGCCCACTTCACCTGTGGCGGCGTGCTGACCGACCTGGCGGGCCGCACCGACCTGCCCGGCCTGTACGCCGTGGGCGAGGTGGCCTGCACCGGCCTGCATGGCGCCAACCGCCTGGCCAGCAACTCGCTGCTCGAATGCATGGTGTTCGCCCGCGCCGCCGCGCAGGCCATCGCCGCAGCGCCGACCACAGAACTGCCCACCGTGCCCGCCTGGGACGACAGCCGCGTGACCGATGCGGATGAATCCGTCGTCATCTCCCACAACTGGGACGAGCTGCGCCGCTTCATGTGGGACTACGTGGGCATCGTGCGCACCAACAAGCGCCTGGAGCGCGCCGCCCACCGCATTGCCATGCTGCAGGGTGAGATCCAGGAGTTTTACGCGCACTTTCACGTCACGCGCGATTTGCTGGAGCTGCGCAACCTGGTGCAGGTGGCCGACCTGATCGTGAAAAGCGCCCAGCTGCGGCGCGAAAGCCGGGGCCTGCATTTCAGCCGTGACTACCCCGAAGTCGCCGCCCCAGCGGCCCCCACCATCCTCGTTCCTCCGGTGCCGCGATGACTTACAGCGTCAAAGAAATTTTCTACACCCTGCAAGGCGAAGGCGGCCAGGCGGGCACACCCGCCGTGTTCTGCCGCTTTGCAGGCTGCAACCTCTGGACGGGCCGCGAGCAGGACCGTGCGCAAGCCATCTGCCAGTTCTGCGACACCGACTTTGTCGGCACCGACGGCACGCTGGGCGGCAAGTTTGAAACAGCCACGGCGCTGGCGGAGTTGATCGCCGCCCAATGGCCTGCGGGCGCGGGCCACCGCCTGGTAGTGCTGACGGGCGGCGAGCCCCTTCTGCAGGTCGATGCGGCGCTGATAGACGCGCTGCACGCGCAGCAATTCCGCATCGCCGTCGAAAGCAACGGCACCGTCGCCGCGCCCGAAGGCATCGACTGGCTGTGCATCAGCCCCAAGGCGAGTGCACCGTGGGTGCAGCGCAGCGGGCAGGAACTGAAACTGGTCTGGCCCCAGCCCGGCTTTGACCTGCAGGCGCTGGAGCAGGACACCCAGTTCACCCACCGCTTTCTTCAGCCCATGGACGGACTTCTGCAGCGCCAGAACACTGCCGCCTGCATTGACGCCTGCCTGGCCCACCCCGCATGGCGATTAAGCCTTCAAACCCACAAGCTCACCGGCATCAGGTGACGCGGTTTTATCTTCTAGTTTCCGTATGTTGTTCACCATCTCCCAGCGCTTCTTCTTCGACGCCGCCCACACCTTGCGCCGCGAGATCGAAGCCGAAGGCAGCCGCCGTGTGCACGGCCACACCTACCACGCCGAAGTGTTCCTGACCGGCCCGCGCGACCCCGCCACAGGCATGGTGCTGGACCTGGGCCTGCTGCGCCAGGGCCTGGCCGTGGTGCGCGAGCAGCTGGACCACCACATGCTCGACGAAGTGCCCGGCCTGGGCACACCCACGCTGGAGAACCTGTGCCTGTTCATCGCCCAGGCACTGCCCGCCGACCTGCGCGCCAGCCTGAGCCGCGTGCGCGTGTGGCGCGAGGCGCTGGGCGACAGCTGCGCGCTGGACTTTCCACAGCCCTGACCGGCCACGGCCCTGCCACCGGCAGGCTACCCCCCAAAAGTTCACAGACTTCACCCAAGGAAGCCCAATGTTCCGCACCCTGCTCAAATCCAAGATCCACCGCGTGGCCGTGACCCAGTGCGAGCTGCACTACGAAGGCTCGTGCGCCATCGACGAAGACCTGCTGGATGCCGCCAACATCGCAGAGAACGAGCAGATCCACATCTGGAACATCAACAACGGCGAGCGCTTTGTCACCTATGCCATCAAGGGCCAGCGCGGCAGCGGCATGATCTCGGTGAACGGCTCGGCCGCACGCCGTGCTGCAGTGGGCGATCTCATCATCATTGCGGCCTTCGCCCAGGTGCACGAAGACCAGGTGGCCGCGCACCAGCCGCAGCTGGTGTTTGTGGACGACCACAACCGCCAGACGGAACTGCGCCACGCAGTGCCCACGCAGGCCCTGTAACGATGGCGCCGACCCATGACGCTCTGGTGGCCCGCAGCCTGGCTGCCGTCTGGCACCCGTGCACCCAGATGAAGCGGCACGAGGCCCAGCCTCCCGTGGCGATTGCCCGCGCGCAGGGCCCGTGGCTCTACGGCACCGATGGGAAGCGCTACCTGGACGGCATCAGCTCCTGGTGGGTCAACCTGTTCGGCCACAGCCACCCACACATCCAGGCCGCGCTGGTGGACCAGCTGGGACATCTGGACCACGTGATGCTGGCGGGCTTCACCCATGCGCCCGTGGTGGAGCTGTCCGAGCGACTGGCCGCGCTCACCAGCCTGGGCCACGCGTTCTACGGCAGCGATGGTGCCGCCGCCACCGAGATCGCCCTGAAGATGAGCGCGCACTACTGGCGCAACACCGGCCGCCCTGCCAAGAGCCGCTTTGTGGGCCTGGCCGGTGGCTACCACGGCGAAACCGTGGGCGCGCTGGCCGTGACCGACATTGCGATCTTTCGCGAAGCCTATGCCCCGCTGGTGCGCCTGGCCGACACCGTGCCCAGCCCTGACGCACGCGGTGCGGCACCGGGGGAGACCGCACAGGACGTGGCACGACGCGCAGCTGCCGCGCTGGAGGCGTGGTTGCAGGAGCACCACGCCACCACCGCCGCGCTGATCGTCGAGCCCCTGGTGCAATGCGCGGCTGGCATGGCGATGCACGACCCCGAATACCTGCGCCTGGCACGTGCGCTGTGCAGCCGCTACGAGGTGCACCTGGTGGTAGACGAAATCGCCGTGGGCTTTGGCCGCACGGGCACCATGTTCGCCCACCAGCAGGCCGGAATCCGGCCGGATTTCATTTGCCTGTCCAAAGGTCTCACAGGCGGCACACTGCCGCTGTCGGCCGTGCTCACCACCGATGCGGTGTACGCCGCGTTCTACGACGACGATGTGGCGCGGGGCTTTCTGCATTCGCACTCCTACACCGGCAACCCGCTGGCCTGCCGCGCTGCGGTGGCCACGCTGGAGTTGTTTGAACAGCTGGACGCGTTGAACGCCAACAGCGCCCTGGCCCAGCGCATCGACGCGGCCTGCGCCCCCCTCACCCTCCACCCCCGTGTGCGCCACGCCCGGCGCCTGGGCATGATCTGGGCGTGGGACGTGGACACCACGCTGCCCGACTTTGCACGCCGCTACCACCAGCACGCGCTGGCGCAGGGATTGCTGCTGCGGCCTATCTCTGGCGACGCTGGCCGCCACACGGTGTACGCCATGCCACCCTATGTGCTGGACGACGAGGCCGTGCAGTGCCTGGCCCAGGGCGCATTGCATGCCCTGCACGCCACCCTGGCAGAGGAGCCCGCATGACCGCCTGCTTTGTGGTGGGCACCGACACGGGCGTGGGCAAAACCCACGTCTCCTGCGCGCTGCTGCAGGCCCTGGCGCAGCACCACCGCCGCGTGGTGGGCATGAAGCCCGTGGCTGCAGGCGTGGTGCCCTGGGGCGAAGGCTGGGCCAGCGAGGACAGCATTGCCCTGCGGGCGGCGTCCACCATCGCCGTGCCCCCTGAGCTGGACACACCGGTGCTGCTGCCCGATCCTCTGTCACCCCACATTGCCGCCACACGCGCGGGGGTGCAGATCGACATCGCGGCCATCGTGCAGGCCTACCAGGCACTGGCCGCGCAAGCCGATGCCGTGGTGGTCGAAGGGGCCGGTGGCTTTCATGTGCCGCTGTCGCCAACCGAGACCGGGGCCGACCTGGCCCTAGCGCTGAATTTGCCCGTGGTGCTTGTCGTAGGCCTGCGACTGGGCTGCCTCAACCACGCCCTGCTGACGGCAGAGGCCATTGCCGCACGCGGGCTGACGCTGGCAGGCTGGGTGGCCAACAGGGTGGACCCAGACATGCTAGCGCCCGAGGAGAACATTGCCTGGCTGCAGCAGCGCCTGGGCGCCCCGCCGTTGGCCGACATCCCCTGGGGCGAACACACCGCCCACAACCTGGCAGCCCACTTTCAACTGCCCGCAGATTGGACCCGATGAACACCTCTGCCACCACCCCTGCCCTCCCGGCCACTTCACCGACGGCATCCTGGCTGGACGAGCTGCCCGGCCGCATAGCGGACCTGAAGGACGGGCACCTGCTGCGCGTGCGCCGCACCGTGGCCCCGGCGGGCGGCGCCATGCTGCAAATCGACGGCCAGCCCATGCTGGCCTTTTGCAGCAACGATTACCTGGGCCTGGCCAGCCACCCCGCGCTGGCCACCGCCGCGTGCGAGGCCGCCCACGCCTACGGCCTGGGCTCGGGCGGCTCGCCCCTGGTCAGCGGGCACAGCACGGCCAATGCGCTGCTCGAGCATGACCTGGCCCGCTTTGTGGGCCTGCCGCGTGCGCTGTACTTTTACGCGGGCTATGCCACCAACGTGGGCATCGTCCCCGCGCTGGTGGGTGCAGGCGACGCTTTGTTCTCGGACGCGCTCAACCACGCCTGCCTGATCGACGGCGCACGCCTGTCGCGGGCCACCATCCACCGCTACCCACATGCCGACCTGACCGCACTGGAAGCCGCCCTGGCCAGCAGCCCCGCGCAGCGCAAGCTGGTGGTGACAGATGCCGTCTTCAGCATGGACGGCGACGTGGCCGATATCCCGGCCCTGCTGGCGCTGTGCGAGCGCTACGACGCGCTGCTGCTCATCGACGATGCCCACGGCTTTGGCGTGCTGGGTGCGCCCGGCCAGGAAGGACGCGGCACGCTGGCGCACTACGGGCTAACGGGCGAGAACGCCTCGCCCCGCATCCTGTACATGGCCACACTGGGCAAGGCCGCAGGCGTGGCCGGTGCGTTTGTCGCGGGCAGCGAGGTGCTGGTGGAATGGCTGCTGCAAAAAACCCGCAGCTACATCTTTGCCACCGCCGCCCCCGCCCTGCTGGCCAAAGCACTGCAGGCCAGCGTGCAGGTGATGCAAACCGAGACCTGGCGCTACACGCACCTGCAGCAGCTCATCGCCCGCCTGCGCACGGGGCTGGCCCCCTTGCTGGCGCGCACGCAGTGGCAGCTCATGCCGTCGCACACGCCCATCCAGCCACTGGTCATTGGCAGCAATGCAGCCGCCCTGGCCGCCATGGAAGCGCTGCGCTCGCGCGGCCTGTGGGTACCTGCCATTCGCCCACCCACCGTGCCTGAGGGCACTGCGCGGCTGCGCATTGCCCTGTCTGCGGCGCACACACCGTTTGACGTAGACCGGCTGGTGCAAGCCCTGGCGGAGCACGCGGACTCTCTCCTTGCCCCAGCATCCTAGATCCTGTTCCACACCGAAAGCGAGACAAACATGCCCCATCTGGTCATCGAAACCACTGCCAATCTCGGCACCTATCCCAAAGCCCAGGCGCTCAAAGAGTTGGCCGCTTCGCTCACCGCCCACCCGCAAATCCCGGTCGAGGCTGACCTGAAGATCCGCTTTGTGGACGTGACCGATTTCGTGATGGGCACAGCGCCTGAGCCGCGCGGCTTTGTGCACGCAGAGCTGCGCTTGCTGTCGGGCCGCACGCCCGAAGCGAAAAGCGAGCTGGCAGCGCGCGTGCTGGAGGTGCTGCAACGCCTCACCCCGCGCCCGGCCGGCGTATCAGTGCAATTGAGCGTGGAAGTGCGCGATATGGATCGCGCGCCCTACGCCAAGGCGCGCATCGATCCCCAGTGACAACAGGGCCCGGCTCTCCGCGAGGGACCTCGGGCCTCAGTACCCTGCAGCCAGACCGTCGCGGCGCGGGTCGCTGGCGGCCACATAGCCTTCCACGGCCGGGTTGCCTGCGCGCCAGATGAACTGGCCCGCGCCAAAGTCCTGGTACGAATCGTTGATGACATCGATCTCGTGGCCCAGGTCTTTCAGGCCCTGCACCGTGGCCGCATTCATGGCAGCTTCCACGTTGATGTTCAGGCCCTTGTTGAAGCGCCAGCGTGGCGCATCGCACGCGGCCTGCAGGCCCTGGCGATAGTCCAACATGCGCACCAACGTCTGCATGTGCCCCTGCGGCTGCATATTGCCGCCCATCACACCGTAGCTCATCACCGGCTGGCCGTCCTTGGTCAGAAAGGCCGGAATGATGGTGTGGAAGGGCCGCTTGCCCGGTGCCACCACGTTGGGGCTGGCGGCGTCCAGGCTGAAACCATAGCCCCGGTTTTGCAGGCTGATGCCGTAGTTTGGTTCGACGCAGCCCGAGCCGAAGCCCATGTAGTTGCTCTGGATGAAGCTCACCATCATGCCGTTCTCATCGGCCGCTGTGAGGTAAATGGTGCCGCCCTTGACCGGGTTACCCGCCTGGAAGTCCTGTGCCCGGCGCATGTCGATGAGGCGCGCGCGCGAGGCCAGGTACGCGTCGTCCAGCATCTGCTCGGTCGTCACTTCCATGGTGGAGCGTTCCGACACGTAACGGTACACATCGGCAAACGCCAGCTTCATTGCCTCGATCTGTAGATGCTGCGACGCGGTGGAGTCCACCGGCAGGCTGGCCAGATCGAACTTTTCGAGAATGCCCAGCGCGATCAGCGCGGCAATGCCTTGGCCGTTGGGCGGGATCTCGTGCAGCGTGTAGCCCCGGTAGTCGCGCGAAATCGGCGTGACCCACTCGGGCTGGTAGCTGGCCAGGTCTTTCACCGTCAGCGCACCGCCCTGCTCCTTGGCAAACGCGGCGAGGGCTTCGGCGATCTCGCCTTCGTACAGCGCATCGCCGTTGCTGGCAGCAATGGCCTTGAGCGCACGCGCGGCCGCAGGGAATCGGAACAGTTCACCCACCTCCGGGGCACGGCCCCAGGGCAAGAAGGTGTCGGCAAAACCGGCAATGCCCTGCAGCACGGGCGTGGCCGCTGCCCACTTCTGCTGCACCACAGGGGGCACCAGATAGCCGCGCTCGGCCACCTCGATGGCTGGGGCCATCAGGTCGGCAAAGGGCAGCTTGCCAAAGCGCTTGCTCAGTGCCACCCAGCCACGCACTGCGCCAGGGATGGTGACCGAATCAATGCCGCGCATGGGCGGCGTGGTAGCGCCATCGCCGTATTTGGCCTTGAAATATTCAGGCGTCCAGGCCTGCGGCGCGGGCCCCGAGGCATTGAGGCCATGCAGTTGCTGCCCATCCCACAAGATGCAGAATGCATCGCTGCCCAGGCCGTTGCTGACCGGCTCCACCAGCGTCATCACAGCGGCTGCGGCCACGGCCGCATCCACCGCATTCCCGCCCTTGTGCAGGATGAGCAAGCCCGCCTGCGCGGCCAGGGGGTGCGAGGTGGACACCACATTGCGCGCAAAGACGGGAATGCGGGTGGACAGGTAGGGGTTTGGGTGGTTGATCTGCATGCGGTCTCCGGGATGCGGGTGTGGCTGGGTATGAAGCAGCGGTGAAGCAGTGGTTTATTCGTTGACGATCTTGCGCTCGGCAATGATGCGTTTCCACTTGGCTTGGTCGTCAGCCACCATCTTGGCGAACTGCGCAGGCGTGCTGGTCACGGGTTCAATGCCCAAGGTGGTGAGCTTGGCGCGCACCTCGGGGTCGCTCAGTGCCTGGTTGGCAGCGGTGTTCACCCGGTTGGTGGTGAACAGCAAGGTCTGACCGTCTGCAGCCGCCTTGGCCGCCATGTCTGAACCCAGGCTGCCACCTGCGCCGGGCTTGTTGTCGATCACGACGGAAGTACCCAGCCGCTCACCCATTTTTTGCGACAGGGTTCGCGCAAACAGGTCGGTGGCACCGCCTGCCGGGAACGGAACGACCAAGCGGATGGGTTTGCTGGACTGGGCCAGGGCGGCTGGCATGGCGGCGCCCAGCGCGAGGGCTGCGGCCAGGCCGCGCAGAAAGTGGTGGCGACGGATCATGGATCGATTCCTCACAAGGGGGACAACAACAACTCAGGGCCTGTAGAACCCGTTCAGGATCTTTCAAGCCCCAATGTAGGCGCTGTTGATCCATCAAAACAGATAATCAAAGTTATTTCACTATGACGCCACGTCATGAAACCCACTTTTGCGACGCCTGATGAAGTCTCGCTGCAGCAGTTCCGCGCCCTGGCGGCGATTGCGCAGACGGGCAGCTTCACGCTGGCGGCCGATGCGCTGCAGCTGACGCAGCCCGCCGTGAGCCACCTCATCAAGCGCATGGAGCAGCAACTGGGCCAGCCGCTGGTGGTGCGTGGGCGGCGCATTCGGCTCACCGATGCCGGGCAGATGATGACCGACACCGCGCAGCGCGCGCTGCGCATGATTGACGAATCAGTGCACGCCTGCCGCTCACAGGCGCAACTGCAGGAAGGCCGCGTGGTGGTGGCCGTGGGTCACCTCACGGCCGGTGCCTTGCTGCCTGCGTTGCTCACCCGCTTTTCAGCAGCGCACCCGCAGCTGGTGGCCACGCTGCACGACAGCAATGCCGCGCAGATGGTGGCGCAGGTGCTCTCGCGCGAAGCCGATTTGGCGCTGGGCTCCGACATTGGCCAGACGCATTCCGAGCTAGCCACCGAGCGGCTGTTCAGCGAACGCATGGCGCTGTTCCTGCGGCACGACCACCCGCTGGCCCAACGCGCCAGCGTGCAAGGGCGGGACCTGGACGGCCTGCCCCTGGTGCACGTGAACCCTGACGCCGTGGTGTGGCGCGCCATCAGCCGCGAGCTGAGTGCCGCGGCCAATGTGTACCCGCAGGTGGTGCACCATGTGTCGATGTTGACCACCGCGTTCGGCATGATCCAGGCGGGCGCCGGAGTGGCGCTGCTGCCGCGCTATGTGGCACGCCTGATGCCACCCGACCTGCACGCCGTGCCCATCGTGCGGCCGGTGCTGGAGTTTCCTATCGTGGCGATCCGCTTGGCCAAGCAACCGCTCAGCCCCGCCGCCATGGCGTTTCTGGCCATGGCGCGGCAGCACCTCAAACCGTCGCCACTGTGAACAGGATCAGTGCTGGATCAGTTCCGCATCCAGCCAGCCACGCAGGCTGTTGATGAAGGCCCAGCGGCGCACGCGGTGCAGGTCGTGCACGCGCACCACGCCTTCCTGCACCCGGCCTTCCCGCAAGGCCACTGCACGCCCCACGCCCGGCAGCAGGCCACAGCCCAGCGGTGGCGTGAGCCAGCGGCCGTCGTCCATCTGCATCGCCAGGTTACCGAAGGTTGACTCCGTGATTTCGCCTTCTGCGTTGAAGAGCACGGTGTCAAAGATGCCGCTGCCCGGCGCTGGCGCAAAGGCTGCATAGTGCGCACGCCGGGTGGTTTTGAAGCGCACCCATTCGCCATGCGCCTCGGCCAGGGGCCGGGGGGCCAGCTGCAATCGCACCGGGCTTGCCGTGGGTTGCAAGGCAAAGGCTTCTGCGCGTGGCTGGCCAAAGCGGTCCAGCAACAGGCGCACGCGCCACGGGCCGCTGCCATGCTGCGCTGCCGGTGCCTGAAGGCACGCGTGAACGGCAGCGGGCTGCCAGGGGTAGCCAAAGTGCTGCGCCGCCTCAGCCATACGGGCCAGGTGCTCTGCCTGATGGCGATAGACACCATCGACCAGCGCCAGGGTTTCCAGCACCTCGAACGGTTTGCTCGCCCGCGCCAGAAAAGCCTGCTTGTGCAGCCATTCTTGCCACTCGGCACCCGCCTCTGCGCTTGCGGTGATACCGCTGCCGATGCTGCATCGGGCCTGGGTGCCGCGCATCACCACGGTTCGAATGGGCACATTGAAGGTCGCGGCAATGCCGCCGTGGCCATCTGGCCGCACCACGCCGATGGCGCCGCAGTAGATGCCCCGGGGCTGGCGTTCCAGCTCACGGATGAGCTGCATCGCCCGCACCTTGGGCGCACCAGTGACCGAGCCGCACGGGAACAAGGCGGCAAACACATCTGGCAGCCGCAGGCCACTGCGGGTGCGGGCCTGCACGTCAGACGTCATCTGCCACACGGTGGGCAGCGCCTGGGTGTGGAACAACTCGGGCACCCGTACCGTGTGCGGCTCGGCAATGCGTGAGAGATCGTTGCGCAGCAGGTCCACGATCATCACGTTTTCTGCGCGCTCTTTGGGCGATGCGCGCAGGCGCTCGGCAGCAGCCGCGTCCAGCGCCGGCGTGGCGCCCCGCGCGGCCGTGCCCTTCATGGGGCGGGCCAAAATGCTGCCGCCAGCCGCGCTGGCCTGCCAGTCAAAAAACAGCTCGGGCGATACGCTCAGCACCTGCTCTTCACCCGCGGTGAAGCACGCGGCATAGCCGCCGGGCTGGGCGCGCAGCAAGGCGTCGAACAAAGCTGCGCCCTCACCGGTCACCGTGCCCATCCAGGGTGCGGTGTAGTTGACCTGGTAGAGCTCTCCATCGCCAATGGCCTGGTGGATGCGCGCGATTGCGGCATCAAAGTCTGGCCGGGCCAATGTGGGCAGCCAGGTGGCGCGGGCCTCTGCGGGGCCAGCGGCTTCGGCCGACGGCCATGCAGATGGTGCACCGTCATGCACCTCAAACCACACCAGTGGGCCGTCTGCCGCGTGCACCTGCAGTGCCGCGTCGAAGGCCGGTGCTGCTTCATAGCGCACATGGCCTACGCACCAGTGGCCTGCTTCGGCTGCGGCGTGCACGGCCTCCAGCACCGGCTTGACTTCGTCGATGTGATGGGCGACCAGCACGCGGGCTGGAGCCCCCCAGCCCCCACGCAGGCGCAGGTTGCCCGCCGCGCGCGGCTGGGTGAAGTCGATCCAGGTGCCGGGCGTTGCAGCCAGGGTCATTACAAGCTCCAGAGGCCTCTAGCGCTTATCCAGAAAGCGCCAACAGCTATCAAAACAGTAGCAAATTAATCAGGCTGCACCCAAATGGGGCACCAAGGCCCCGGTGGGCTGACCGTTCTTGAGAGCCGCCGTGAACGCCAGCATGCGGTCAATCGGCTGGCGCGCGCGCGGGATCAGTGCAGGGTCTACCTGCACGGCATTGGCGCCGGTTTCCAGCACACGGGCCACGTCGGCCAGGCCGTTCATTGCCATCCAGGGGCAGTGCGCGCAGCTCTTGCAGGTGGCGCTGTTGCCAGCGGTGGGGGCTTCGTAAAACGTCTTGCCAGGGTTGAGCGCGCGCAGCTTGTGCATCATGCCGTTGTCGGTGGCCACGATGAATTCGGTAGCATCCATCTCGCGTGCGGCCTTGAGGATGGCGCTGGTGGAGCCCACGGCGTCGGCCAGGGCCACCACGTCGGCGGGGCTTTCAGGGTGCACCAGCACCTTGGCATTCGGGTGCTCTTTTTTGAGCAGCTCCAGCTCCAGCGCCTTGAACTCGTCATGCACGATGCAGGCGCCGTTCCAAAACACCATGTCCGCGCCCGTTTCGCGCTGAATGTAGGCGCCCAGGTGGCGGTCAGGGGCCCACAGAATTTTCTGGCCTGCGGCTTTGAGGGCACTCACGATCTCCAGCGCGCAGCTCGATGTCACAAGCCAGTCAGCCCGCGCCTTCACTGCCGCGCTGGTATTGGCGTAGACCACCACGGTGCGGTCCGGGTGCTGGTCACAAAACGCGCTGAACTCGTCAATGGGGCAGCCCAGGTCTAGGCTGCAGGTGGCGTCCAGATCAGGCATGAGCACGGTCTTTTCCGGGCTCAGAATCTTCGCCGTCTCGCCCATGAAACGCACACCGCTCACCACCAGCGTCTGCGCCGCGTGGTCACGGCCAAAGCGGGCCATCTCCAGCGAATCGCTGACGATGCCGCCGGTTTCCTCGGCCAAATCCTGCAGGTCGGGGTGCACGTAGTAGTGCGACACCATGACAGCGTTTTTCTCTTTCAGCAAGCGGCGAATCTTGTCTTTCAAAGCCACGCGCTCGGCCTGCGAAGGCTCGGGCGGCACACGCGCCCAGGCGTGTTTGGTGGAGCAGACAGAGCCCGCAGCTGCTTCGTCGGGCTGCTCGTACTCGACGTCAATACGGTTCATGGTGGTGGTACTCATGCCAGCTCCTGCAGGCGCATCGAGAAGTCGGTCGCCTTCACATCCTTGGTCAGCGTGCCGATGGAGATACGGTCCACGCCGGTTTCGGCCAGTTCGCGCAGACCTTCCAACGTCACGCCGCCAGAGATTTCGAGAATCGCGCGACCTGCGTTGATGCGCACCGCCTCACGCAGCATGGGCAGCGGCATGTTGTCGAGCAGCACCATCTTCGCGCCAGCATCCAACGCCTCGGCCAGTTGCTCCAGCGTTTCCACTTCAATCTCGATGAAGCTGGCCTGGGCGGCCACTGCCTGCGCAGCTTTCAGCACCGCCGTCACGCCACCTGCAGCGGCGATGTGGTTCTCTTTGATGAGCACCGCATCGTGCAAGCCGATGCGGTGATTGGTGCCACCGCCCACGCGCACAGCGTACTTTTGCGCCAGGCGCAGGCCGGGTATGGTCTTGCGCGTGTCCACGATGTGGGCGCGGGTGCCCGCCACCACATCTACATAAATGCGCGTTTTGGTGGCCACGGCCGACAGCAGTTGCAAAAAATTCAACGCAGTGCGCTCGGCGCTCAGCAAGGCGCGGGCATTGCCTTCCAGCTCCAGCACCACCTGGTCGGGGGCGCAACGCTGGCCCTCCTGCACATGCCAGGTGATCTGCACGGTGGGGTCCAGCGCCCGCAGGGCGGCTTCGGCCCAGGGGGCGCCGCAAATCACGGCCTCTTCACGCGCCAGGATGCGGGCGCGGGCACGGCGGGCGGGGTCAATCAGGCCAGCGGTCAGGTCGCCAGCGCCTACGTCTTCGGCCAGGGCGCGGGCTACGTCGGCCTGGGCCAGGGCCGTTACGTCGTTGTAGTTCATGGGGAGGGTCGCGGGTTGTAACACTGCTGTCATGGCCCGGGAGCATAGCCGCAATGCGAAACCCATGGCGCGGCCTGCCCCGCACCGCCCTGGTGCTGGGCCGCTTGCTTCAAAGTGCGGGCAGCACCGTGCCCCAGCACTCACCAAAGCCCACGCGCGCAGCGCCCGGCTTTTCGCACCAGCCGCGAATCACCACCGCGTCGCCGTCTTCCAGAAACACGCGCTGCTCGCCGCCGGGCAGCTGCACGGGGTTCTTGCCGCCAGTGGTCAGCTCAATCAATGCCCCGGCTTGATCGAGCGTGGGGCCCGACAAGGTACCACTGCCCAGCAAGTCGCCCGGCTGCAGGTTGCAGCCGTTGACGGTGTGGTGGGCCAGCATCTGGGCAATCGTCCAGTACGCGTGGCGGTAGCTGGTGCGGCAGATGGTGGCATCGCCCTGCCCGGCCTGCGCCATGCGCGGCGTGCGCAAGCCCACCTGCAGCTGAATGTCGAATGCGCCCTGCGCCTGGTTGGCGGGTGAGTCGAGGTAAGGCAGCGGGGCCGGGTCGCCCTCAGGCCGGGTGAACGCCACGCGGTACGGAGCCAGCGCTTCCAAGGTCACCACCCAGGGGGAAATGGTGGTGGCAAAGTTTTTGGACAGAAACGGCCCCAGCGGCTGGTATTCCCAGCCCTGGATGTCGCGCGCAGACCAGTCGTTGAGCAGGCAGATGCCAAACACATGCTGCTCGGCCTGCGTGATGGGCACGGCATGGCCCAGCGCATTGCCTTCGCCCACGAAGATGCCCAGCTCCAGCTCAATGTCGAGCCGCTTGCACGGGCCCACCACGGGCATTTCGGCGCCGGGGGGCATGGTCTGCCCCTTGGGGCGATGAAACGCCTGGCCCGACACACCAATACTGGATGCGCGGCCGTGGTAGCCAATCGGCACCCATTTGTAGTTGGGCAGCAGCGGGTTGTCAGGGCGGAACTGCTTGCCGATGTTGGTGGCGTGGTGCACCGAGGTGTAGAAGTCGGTGTAGTCGCCAATGCGGGCGGGCACGTCGTACTCGGCCTCGGCCTGGGGCACCAGGCAGCCTTGCAACGCCGCCTGCTGGGCACTGCCCTCGCGCAGCGCGCGCGACAAGGCCAGGCGCAGGGCGCTCCAGGCGGCTTCGCCCAAAGCCATCAGGGCATTGAGCTTGTCTTGCGCGCCCGCTTGCGCAGCCGTGGCCGCCACGCCCGTGAAGGCGCCGCTGGCCGCTGCGGCGGACAAATCCAGAATCTGGTCGCCAATGGCTACGCCACCGCGGAAGGCTTCACCGCTGCCCTTGCGGCGGAACACCGCAAACGGCAAGTTTTGCAGCGGAAAGTCGTTGCCAGCAGCATTGGCGCTGGCCACCCAGCTGCGCAGGCTGGGGTCATGGGTTTCGTTCAACAGGTTCATGGGGTTCTCTTGGGCGATTGCCTTACTGCGCCATGCTGCCGTCGTGCATCCACGCGGCATGGCGAGGGGCGCGGCGGGTTTCGCTCCACTCCTGCAGCATGGCCCACTTCACCTCGTCGAGCTTGGCGTACATCTCGGGTGTGCCCACGTCGGCGGCCAGCTCCAGGCGGTGGCCGTTGGGGTCGAAGAAGTAGATGCTCTTGAAGATGGTGTGGTCCGTGGGGCCCACCACGTCAATACCCGCAGCTTCCAGCCGCGCCTTGGTGGCCTGCAGCGTGTCCATCGAATCCACCTTCAGCGCCAGGTGCTGCACCCACGCGGGGGTGTTGCGGTCGCGGTCCATGGGCGGCTGGCTGGGCAGCTCAAAAAACGCCAGCACGTTGCCGTCGCCCGCGTCCAAAAAGACGTGCATGTAGGGGTCGGGCGCCTTGGTGGAAGGCACTTCGTTTTCGGCAATGGCCAGCACGAACTTCATGTCCAGGTGCTTGACGTACCAGTCCACGGTTTCTTTGGCGTCTTTGCAGCGGTAGGCAACGTGGTGAATTTTTTGAACCAGCATGGAAATCTCTTGGGGTTAAAACTTTGAACGGGTTCTAAGAGCCATCCCTTTCAAGGTCTTGTCCCCGCAGCCTGTTTGAGGACACGAGCGGTGGACA
>NZ_CAXIAK010000016.1:0-56000 GCF_964021665.1 uncultured Acidovorax sp. | reverse complement strand
GGGCCGGCGGCGGCGCCGCCGCGGACATCGCGTGGCGGCGGGGCGGTGGGAGGGGGAGGGCGGGTGACACGGGGGGCTTGCGCTGCAGACTGCTGAGTCTGCAGGGCAAGCGCTGTCAGCCACCGGCCCCCTTCACAACACCAAAAACGCCGCCGCCGCCATGGCCGTAGGCCCCAGCGCTCCCAGCAGCAGCCCGCCGGCCCCAATCGTCTGGTCGGCAAAGCCGTTCTTCAGCAGCGCCACACCCGCAGGGTTGGGCGCGTTGGCAATCACGGTGAGGCCGCCGCCTGCCACAGCCCCAGCCACCAGCGCGTATTGGGCGGCGGGTGAGATGCCTTCAATGAGCGAGCCCAGGTAGGTGAGTGCGGCGTTGTCCGTGATGGCGGTGAGGCCCAGGGCGCCTGCGAACAGGGCCAGGGGCTCCAGCCCCGCGACGATGGGTTGCAGCCACCATTGCTGCATGCCGCCCAGCACCACCAGCCCCGCCAGGAAGAAGCCCACCAGCAGTGCCTCTTTGAGGATGAGCGGGCTCTGGTGGCGTGCATAGGCCTGCGTGTAGCCCAGGAACATCAGAAAGATGCCCAAAAACACCACCGGGTGGTGCGCGAACAGCACCACGCCCGCCAGCAGCGCAATGTGCGTTGCGGCCACGGCGGCGGGCACAGGGCGCTGGTCAGCCGCTTCTTGCCCTGCCTGCAGGGCTTCGGCGCTGGGCAGGTGGCGGCGCAGGGCCAGCGCACATGCCGTGGCGTTTACCAGCACGGCCAGCGCGGCCTTCCAGCCAAAGGTGGTGAGCATGAAGGCGCTGTCCCAGCCCCAGGTGGCGGCCACCATCAGCACAGGGGGCGCGGCATACGAGGTGAGCGTGCCGCCGATGGACACATTGACGAACAGCACGCCCAGCGCCAGGTACTTGAGCCGCTCTGGCACACCTGCACGGAAGATTTGCGGGGCCAGCATGAGAGCGGCAATGGTCATGGCGGCGGGTTCGGTGATGAGCGAGCCGAGCAGCGGCACAGCCGCCAGCCCCAGCCAGGCAGTTGCCAGCGGGGTGGGTACGGGCGCCAGCTTGGCAAGGGTGTGGACGATGGCCACCACCGTGCGCAGCACTGGGCGCGATGCGGCAATGACCATGACCACGAAGACGAACAGAGGCTCGGTGTAGTTGCGCGATTCAGCGTATTGCAGGGCCTGCGGGCCGCCCACGGCCAGCGCCATGGCCACGATGAGCACCATGGCCCAGAAGCCAAAGACCACCTCGACCTCGCCCAGCAGGTGAAACAGCCCGGCGTGGCGTGGGTAGCGGTGCGAGAGCCGCTCGAAGAATTTGACGGAAAAGGTGTGCAGCAGCGCCACGCCAAAAAGGGCAGCGGCAATCCATTGGATGAGGGGTGTGATCATGCAGGCCAGCGGTCGTAGAAAAGCCGCGTGGCGGCCCGACCATCGCTGTACCTGTTGCGCCGATTTGCGCAGACACCCGGCGCGCATTTTAACCGCCAGGACTTGCGCAGCTGCGTAGGAGAAGGGCGCCCGTGGTGCCCGGCACCGCTACATCGCCTTGAACAGGTGTGCGTAAAGGCGGCTCACGGCCAGGCGCTCGGGGCGCCCGTGCAGGTTCAGGTGCAGCTTGCCCAATTCGTCGCGCACCACGGTGGCGATGGCGCTGGCGCGCACCAGGGTGCTGCGGTGCACATGCCAGAATTCCTGCGGGTCCAGCTGGTCTGCCAGCTCTTTGAGCGGGGTGCGGATGAGGTATTCGGCACTTGCCGTGAGCACGCGGACGTACTTGTCTGCGGCCTCAAAGTACAGCACGTCGCCCACGGGCACCATGTGGATCTGGCTGCCGTGGCTGGCCTGGATGACGGTGAGGCGTGGGCGCTGTACCTGGCTGCGGCGTGCCCACAGGGCCACCGGGCCCAGGGCGGTGGCCAGCACGGCGGCGGTGAGGTGGATGGCAACAGCGGGGCTGAGGTTCGACAAGGCAGGCAGGGCGGTGGTCATGGCGTTCATCTGTGCGGCATGGCTGGGATGGACGTGACTGTGCCGCTGTCCCCCCGCCGCCACCACCGTTTTGCGACGAACTGCATGGTTGTGGCGCGAAATGCAGGCGGCTTACCGCGAGGTGCAGTCCGCTTCGGGCGAGGTGCGCAGTTGCTGCATCGCCTGGGAATAGATGCTGCGCCAAACCAAGATGCGGCGCGACGATAATTTGCGCTTTGGTTGGCCCGTGGGGCCTGAAGGAATTGCGCGTGGATATCGTTTTGCTGGTCAAGGCCGCCATCATGGGCGTGGTGGAGGGGTTGACCGAGTTTCTTCCCATCTCGTCCACCGGCCACCTGATTCTGGCGGGATCGCTGCTGGGTTTTGACGATGCCAAGGCCAAGGTGTTCGATATCGCCATCCAGACCGGTGCCATCTTTGCCGTCATCCTGGTGTATTGGCAAAAGATTCGCGCCACGCTGGTGGCCCTGCCCACTGAACGGCAGGCCCAGCGTTTTGCGCTGAATGTGTTGATCGGTTTTGTGCCCGCCGTGGTACTGGGCCTGCTGTTTGGCAAGGCCATCAAGGCACACCTGTTCACGCCCGTGGTGGTGGCCACCACGTTCATCGTCGGCGGTTTCATCATCTTGTGGGCAGAGCGCCGCGCCCCGGTGGCCACGCGCATCCAGTCGGTCGACGATATGACCCCGCTCGACGCCCTGAAGGTGGGCCTGGTGCAGTGCCTGGCCATGGTGCCGGGCACCAGCCGCAGTGGCGCCACCATCATCGGAGGCATGCTGCTAGGGTTGTCGCGCAAGGCGGCCACCGACTTCTCCTTCTTCCTGGCGATCCCCACACTGATTGGTGCGGGTGTGTACAGCCTCTACAAAGAGCGAGCGCTGCTCTCCTTGGCCGATGCGCCGATGTTCCTCACCGGGCTGGTGTTCTCGTTCATCAGCGCCTGGCTGTGCGTGCGCTGGCTGCTGCGCTACATCAGTACGCACAGTTTTGTGGTGTTTGCCTATTACCGCATCGTGTTTGGTGTGGTGGTGCTGGCAACGGCGTGGTTGGGGTGGGTGCAATGGGCCGAATGAACATGCTGCGAGGTGGGGTGGCGGTGACAGCCGCCTTGGTTTGCTGCGCCACAGGCTCAGCTTTGGCCGAGGATGTCGCCAGTCAGGCGACTTCCTCAACCTCTTCGGCCCATGGGCTGGAACCAGCGTCCACACTGGCGTCTGGTGCTCCTGATGAATCCGGGGCTGTGGTCACAGAGGCGGCGGCCCCAGCCCCCAAACCCCGTGTCAACTACGTGCTCGGAGCCATCGTCAGCTCAAGCCCTGACTACGCGGGCGGTGCCTAGCGCTCTTACGGCCTGCGGCCTGCCTGGGCGCTCGAGTACGGGCGCTTTCGCCTCAGCTCCTCGCGCGGGAATGCCTTGATGGGACACGGGCTGACTGCGCAATCAGAGTCAGGCGCCAGTGCGATGCTGGCGCAAAGCGAACGGTTTTCTCTGCGCGCCTCATTGCGCATAGACCAGGGCGATGACGGCTCGGAGTCTCCACGCCGCCGGGGCTTGCCCGATGTGCGCTCCACCCTGCGGGCGCGGCTCAGCACCGGCTATGCCTTGACCCCACGCTGGTCGGTGGGCGCAGGGGTTTCGCAAGACATTCTGGGGCGTGACGGTGGCGCCCTGATGTCGCTCAACCTGGGCTACAGCGTTCCCTATTCACAGCAAACGCGGGTGTCGTTCGGTGTGGGGGCAGGCTTTGCCGACCGGCAGTACCTGCGCAGCCATTTCGGCGTGCCAGCAGGCTCTGCCAGCCCGCTGCCTGCGTTCGACCCGAAAGCCGGGCTTTACTCGGTGGATGCTGGCGTGGACGTGATGGTGGCCCTGAGCCGCCATTGGGTGGCGGTGGGTGGGGTTAGCGTGTCGCAGTTGCAGGGCGATGCGCGGCGCAGCCCGCTCACGGTGAAACCCTTGGGGTATTCAGCCTCCGTGGGGCTGGCTTACCGCTGCTGCCGTTGAGATGTGCGGGCATGGCCAGACACGCTGGCCGCTTGATTCGCGCAGAGGACAGCTAGGCCGATGACAGGGCCAGGTCGCCCGTATTGCGGCGCACACAGAACTTGCCGCTTTGCTTGCCGCTGTACATCGCAGCATCGGCCAGCTTGATGAGGCCGGCACCGTCCTGGCTGTCGATGGGCGCGAGGGCGTAACCGATGGTCAGCCCCACCTGCACCTGGATGCCGCCGAGTGCGAAGGGCAATGCGAACGCACTGAGCAATTTCAGTCCGAGCTCATGGGCCTGTGCCGGGCTTTGCAATTCGCCCGTCATCACCACAAACTCGTCGCCGCCCAGACGGGCAATCACATCCGACTGGCGCAGGTGGCCCTGCAGGCGGCGGGCCACGGCCACCAGCAGCTCGTCGCCCACGTCGTGCCCGTGCTGGTCGTTGACGGGCTTGAAACCGTCCAGATCCATCACGTAGACCGCCAGCAGGTTTTCATGTGTGGCGCGCGCGAGGGCTGACGACAGTTCGATCTGCATGCCGCGGCGGTTGGGCAGGCCGGTCAGCGGGTCGGTGTGGGCCAGCGAGTGCATGGCATCGAGCTGCTGGTTGGCGTGTTGCACCTTGGTGTGCAGCTCTTTGGTGCGCAAGCCCAGCACGCGCATGAACAGCAGCATGTCGAGGGTGGCAGAGATCTGGAACGAATGCAGCGTCCAGAAATTGACGGGCAGCGCCCCGTTGATCACACCGATGATGGCGGCCGTGCCCAGGCCGTACACAAACCACGCTATCAGCAATGTGGTGGCAATGCTGTCGCCCGCGCGTGCGCGCCGCCAGGCGCCAGGCAGGCAGAGCAGGGCGGGCAGCGGGCCCATGATGCTGACGATGGCGGCCAACCCCTTCAGCGAGATCAGGTCAAGGGCAAACGCCACCCCCAGCCCCACGGTGAACAAGGCGCCCAACCGCATGCGGCGCAAGAAGCGGCTTTGCGGGTTGTGCCCCTCCAGGGCCTGGCTCATGAACAAAAAGCTGCCCGTGATGGCCATCAGCGATGCCAGCCCCACGGCATGGCTCGTCAACCAGGGGCTGTGGCCCCACAGATACTGCTGGCCCACGCCAAAAAAGTGCAAGGAATAGAGCAGGCTGCCACTGGTGAGCAGCGCGTACTGGATGAACAGCGGCTCGCGCAGGCTGTACCACTGCGCCATGCTGTAGAAGATGAGGCACAGTGCCAGGCCGGTCAACACACCTTGCAGCATTTGCTCGTTCACGGCCCGGTCCAGAATGCCGGTGGGCGTGTTGAGCGTGATGGGCAAAATCATCGCGCCCCGGGTCTGCACCCGCAGCAAGAATTCGTAGTTCTGGCCTGCTTCCAGCTGAAACGCCTGCGCGGGCGTGCGCCCGGGCAGGGGCCGCTGGGCCCGCGGCACTTCTGTGCCCAGCACGCTGCGTTGCAGCACCTTTCCGCCTTGCAGCAGCATTACATCAATGCGATTGAGGTCGGGGTGGTTGATGTCAAGCAGCCACCTGCCGTCGGATGCGGGGTCCACCGCCAGGGGGATGTGCAGCCAAACGGCATCCTTGCGCACTCCCAGCGTGGCATCTTTGGTGGGCTTTTGAAACTCGTCCAGCCGGGCCAGCGCCTCTTCGGCGGTCAGCGTCAGTTGCTCATCGACCAGGAGCCGCACGGCGGGCCAGGCGGCCACTGTGTTGTCAGCGTCACGCAGCAGTAGCGGCCCTGCCGCCTGCACCGGGCCGAGGTGCACCATCCACAGCATCCAGACAGCAGCCATACCCATGCACCAGCGCACAGCGGCCGTGCGCCGGCCCAGGCGTGTGAGCCAGTGGCTGATCAGCTGAAGAAACGAGATCTGCACGTGCTGAGACTGTTTGAGCGAGGGAAAGTGGGACGGATGGCCTCAGTGCGTAGCGGCGTGCCAGCACGCAGGCGTAGCCTCTGCCACCCACAGGGCTCGCGGGTGGCTCCACAGGAATTTCATGGGTTGCTCGCCCTGAACCCTCCGCCCGGCGAGCAACCGAGCGCAAGAAGCAAAAAGACGGGCGGCAAACGGCGGCATGATTGATGTATCACCTTGTAACGCGCACCCGGTGTAGGGTATCGCAGGCCCAACGCATGATGAATTTTTACAATTCCGTGCGTGCTGGTGCCTTCTGCTAAGGATGTCCTGCATAACCCTCGCGAGTCGGTGGTAGTGCGGATCGGGATGGGCCGCAAGGCGGCTTTTGGCAGCCAATAGCCGTGCTATTGGCAAGAAAAGCAACGCAGCGGACTGCCCGAGGCCGCGCTATCACAGACCGCAGGGAGTTATGCAGGACATCCCTAAAGGCTTGATGGCCCGGGTGAGGGTAACCACCGGGGTCTTAGTCGCCTCCCGCCCGCCAAGCGGCGGGGGCTTACCGCTCAGCGGCCCTGGGTGACGGCCTGCAGGTTCAGCAGCGAGGCCTCGATGGCAGCCGCAGTGGCCAGGGGCTGTTCCATGGGGAAGAGATGGCTGCCGTCCAGCATCATGGTGCGGCCCTGGGTTACCCGCTGCGTCATGGCCATGCCCACCTGACGCATCTCTTCAGAATCGCGCCCGCCGATGAAAGCCACAGGGCAGCGCAGGGGGTGGGTGCTGAGCAAGCGCCCCAGGTTGTGGGGCAGGGTGTTGTAGATGGCGGTCTCCACCGCCCGGTCAAAAGCCAGCACCCGTTTGCCTGCGTGGTCTTGCAGACCGTGTTCGATGTAGTCCTGCAGCACCTGGGGGTGCCAGCGGGCAAATGCCTTTTTCTTGCGAAAGTGCTCCAGGGCTTCTTCGTTGCTGGCCCAGCTTTCGCGGCGGCGGCTGCTGACCTTGCCGGGCGAGAGCGAGCCCACCACCTGCGTGCGCTTGGCCACGCCCAGGGCATTGGCGCGCCAGCCGCCGATCAGCGGCGAGTCGATCAGCACCACGCCCCGTGCCAGTTCGGGGTGGCGTGCGGCAGCCATCACGCTCAAGAATCCGCCCAGCGAATGCCCCACCAGATACACCGGGTCGCCAATGCGTTGCACCTGGGCCTGGGTAAAGTCCACCAGTTGCTGCACCAGATGGGGCCAGTTGTTGGTCACCGGGTACTGGGGCTCGTGGCCGAAGCGTTCCACGGCGCTCACGTCCATGCCGCGTTCTTTCAGGTACTTGAACAGCAGCCGGTAGGTGCCGGCTGGAAAGCTGTTGGCGTGCGAGAAGACAACGGGCAGGTGAGGCGAGGCGTGGCGTGGCATGGTGGGGTGCGGTTGGTGAGGTCAGCCGGGGCTGGCGGTCAGATCAGCTTGTCCTGGGGGGTGGTGATCTTCTTGAGCGGCTTGCTGCGCGGGGTGGTCGTCAGGATGGGCGCCTGCGTGCTGCCGCCGTTCCAGGCCGGGTCTTCAATGCTGTCGAACACTTCGCGCAGCTTCTGGCCCCAGCTGTCGTGCAGCATGCGGAAATAAGGGTTGTTCTCGTCGATGCACACCACCTTGTCGGTGCCAAAGCGGTCGGCCTCGTACACCACCAGGTCCAGCGGCAGGCCCACCGACAGGTTGGACTTGAGCGTGCTGTCCATGGACACCAGCGCGCACTTGGCGGCCTCGTCCAGCGGGGTGTCGGGCGTCAGCACGCGGTCGAGCACGGGCTTGCCGTACTTGGATTCGCCGACCTGGAAGTAGGGCGTCTCTGAAGTCGCTTCGATGAAGTTGCCTGCGGAGTAGACCTGGAACAGGCGCATGCCCTCGCCCCTGATCTGGCCGCCAAACACCAGCGATACGTTGAAGTCCACGCCCGAGCGCTTGAGGGCTGCGCCATCGCGGTCGTGCACATGGCGCACGGCGGCGCCCAGCACGCGGGCGGCGTCGAACATGCTCTTGGCATTCCAGATGGTGATGCCTTCAGCGTCGTCGCGGTCCTTGATCTGCGTGGTCTGCAAAATCTCGCGCACCGACTGCGAGATGCTCAGGTTGCCCGCCGACAGCAGCACCATGAACCGGTCGCCCGTCTTCTCGTAGATCATCATCTTGCGGAAGGAGCTGATCTGGTCCAGGCCCGCATTGGTGCGGGAGTCGGACAGGAACACCAGCCCGGCATTGAGTTTGATGGCGACGCAGTACGTCATGGCAGAAGTGGGGGTCGTTGTAAGAGAGGAACCCGCGAGTTTAGTCCGGCGTGGGAAGGCACCCGTGTGCAGAGTGCGGGCCAGTAATTGCGTGTGCCGTAGCCGGTGTCCTGTATTGATAGCAACCAACGCTTGGTGGACAAGCACTGGAGGCCATTTTTACCTGATTAGCTACTTGCCTCAGATACCCCGGCATCCGTTCGGGCTGAGCCCGTCGAAGCCAGGGATTGCTGCGTGCGTGCAAGGCTTCGACAGGCTCAGCCCGAACGGGTGGGGAAGAGAAGGCGTCTGAGGCAAGTCGCTAATCAGGCATTTTTACTATTGATCCGGCAGGCTTTATTCGTAAACCTTGCTCGGGCTGAGGTGTCGAAGCCCCTCGACGGGCTCAAGTTGAACGGCATCGGGACTCTGCAATAAACCGTGCCGGATCAATAAAGAATTGGCAGGTCCCAACCTTTTGCGTTCACCCGAAGTTCCGGCGACAGCCAAGGCCACTGCCGCCCCGGGGGTAAAGGGCTATTGCTTACGTGCCAGGCAGTGTGTGCCCGTCGCTCCTATCATCCGCCGCTTCACCTGGAGGGGCCTTGCCGTGTTGAACCCACTGATTTTGTCTGGGACCCGCCGCGCCTGCGCGCTGGCCTTGGTGGCATTGCTGGCGGCCTGTGGCGGGGGCAGCGCGCAAGACCCCGGCGATGGCGGCAACCCTCCAGAGCCACCTCCCGCACCGGCGCGTTCCGGCCAGCTCGAATCCGCCGCCTTGCTCGGCACCGTGCCGGCCGCTGATATCGCTGCAGCGCTGGCCGCCAAGGAGTCGCTGGCCCAGGACGTGGTGCCGCGCTACAGCGTCACCTCGTACCGGATCGAATACCTCACCACCGATGCCGACGGCAAAGAGGTGCGCGCCTCGGGGCTGGTCAGCGTGCCGCAAAAGCCAGCGGGTGCCAAAAGCCCGGTGCTCAGTTACCAGCATGGCACCCTCTTTCGCGATGCCGAGGCGCCCAGCAACAACGCGGTGGCGTCCGAGGTGGCGGTGGTGCTCGCATCGCTGGGCTATATCGTGCTGGCGCCCGACTACGTGGGCTTTGGCGCTTCCAAGGGCACGCCCCACCCCTACCTGCTGGCGGCGCCGTCCGCAGCCGCCACGGTGGATTTTCTGACCGCCACCCGCACCTGGCGCAGCCAGGCCAACGTGGCGGACAACGGGCAGCTCTTTCTGACCGGCTACTCCGAAGGCGGCTACGTCACCATGGCCACACACCGCGCGCTGCAAGCAAGCGCATCGCCCCACCTGCAACAGCTGCGCATGGTGGTGCCGGGCGCGGGGCCTTACAACGTGCAGACCACCATGGATGGCCTGGTGGACCTGGTGCGGCAAGAACAGCCGGTGATCGGCGCACTCATCAACCCGGGCTTCCTGCGCTACCTGGGCGGCAGCGTGCAGCGCGAGGTGCGCCGGCTGTTGCTGCGCGCGCTGATTCCGGACGATGCGGACGTGGTCTACGACACCCGGTTTATCGACCGCTTTCTGGCCGACGATGTGCGCTATCTCGAAGAAGTCAGCAGCGCCTACGACTACAAACCGAACGTACCTGTGCGCCTGTACCACGGCCGCGATGACCGCACCGTGCCCTACGCCAGCTCGGTCAGCACCGTGCGCGCGATGCAAAGTCGCGGCGCGGGCGATCTGGTCAGCCTGACTGAATGCCGCGCACAACCGGTGGCCGGGCACCTGCCCTGTGTGCCGCCGTTCATCACCTTCATGCTGGGGCAGCTGGCGCCGGTGGCGCAGGATTTGTAGATCCAGTCACCGCTCTGATCAGACCTCCCAGAACGCCTCGATCAGTTCACCCTGCGCGTCCAGCAGCCACCACTCGATCACCACATCCCGCTGGCCTACACCCAGAATGCCCAGCACCCCGCGTGGTGCCGACAGGCGGGGACAGCGCCACAGCTGGTCGCCCGGCTGCGCCATGGCCAGCACCCGGGTGCGGATGGACTGCGGCACCACGGGGTTGTGCACATCCACCAGGCGGTCCTCGCCGTCTCCCACTTCCTCGGGTGTCGCAGGGATGAGGTGCATGTCAGGCTCCTTCAGAGGTGCTGCGTTGCAGGTTCAGCGCCAGGAGGCGGCGCAGGATTTCATCATCGGGCATGTTCGCCGTGTAGTCGGCCCAGCCGTAGGCCGCTGCCACGGCGGCGTCCAGTTGCGCGTGCGCAGCGGCCAGCCAGGCGGGCCGCAGGTTATAGAGGTTGGTCAGCGTGCGTTTGGCCAGCTCTTTTTCGAACCCCGGCTTGGGCACGATGCGGTCGGGGTAGGGCGATGCGCTCAGACCCAGCGGTACCACCTCGGGCACGGTGTGCGTCCACTCGGGCGGGTTCAGCCAGGCCTGGCGCAGGGTGTTCAGGCGCTGGGCGGCCTGGGCAATCGCGGTGGCCGCCTGGCGGGGTGGTATGGTTTTGATAGCTGCTGGCGCTTGATGGACGGGCGCTAGAGGCTGATTTGGCTTGAAGTCCTCTGTGGGCAAGGCGTCCGACAAAGTATCTGGAAGGTCGGCCGGAATCAGCGCGCCGCCTTCCACCGCCTCGGTGCGCTGGTGCGCCGTGTCTGCCGGGGTGAGGCCTGCGGGGAAGGGGAAGGTTTCGAAGCAGGTGGTGGGGGTGTAGCGCGGGTCGTTGCCGACGCCCAGCCATGTACACATGCGCAGCGACCAGAGTTCGTGGAAGCGGCTGTGCAGGATGCCGAAGGTGGTGTCGTCGGCGCGGGCGATCCCAACCACGGCATCTGAAATCCACGAAATGCTTGGAAACCAAACAAAGGTTCGGTGCTTTGCAACGCGGGTAGTGGCGATGTACCGAGGTACGTTCTTTGTTGCTCCACGCCATTCGGTGCCCAGTCGTCCATGCAGCCACCAGCGCTGCTTCCTGGATTCATCGCGGTTGGAATCGCGCATGGGTTTGACATGCTGTTGAACGTGCTCAAAGGGCATTTCATACAAACTGGCATCCGCTTGCGGCATGGCGCTGAAATCGACAACCCACATGCCGCGGGAGCGTGCGGTGATGTCTTTGCCATTGGTCAGAGGGCGAACCACATCAGCGTTGGAGCGTCCATGTGGGTTGGGCGTTTGCAGCCACTGTCGTGCTGTCTCTGCTGCCACCTCGAAATCGCCCACCAACACCGGGCCTTGAAAACTCACGCCTGCATTGGTGCGCAAGCGTTGCGCGGTGGAGAGGTCGTTGGCGTGCTCGCCTGCGGCATGCAGGTCGCTGTAGATCACCGACACGGGGGTGTCGTCAAGCAATGCTGACTGTTCGGCGGAGCCAAAAGCCACCAGCGAGACTCGCACCGCTGCACCGTCGTTCACCCACGGCTCGTCGCTCCAGGCGTCGAAGATGCGCGTTTGTGCGCAGATGGCATCGAGCACCTTGCGGTTGGCACCGCCCCGAATGGAGTTGGTGGCCACCAGCCCGGCGCGCTGCAAAGCCCCAGCCGCTATCTGTGCACGGGCCTTGTCAAACCAATAGCACACCAGGTCGGCGCCGCCGGGCACGCGGCCCTCGTAGGTGCTGCGCAGTTGGGTGGTGTAGGCATCGCCCAGTTCGGCGCGCATTTTCTTGTCCCCCAAAAACGGCGGATTCCCCACCACCACATCCGCCGCAGGCCACGCGGCCTCGCCGCCGCCCTCGGCCAGCAGCGCATCGCGGCACTCAATGTGCTCCAGGGTGTCGAGCACGGGGTTGGTCTTGAACTCGTAGCCGTGCGCCAGGCGCCATTGCAGTTCGCCGATCCACACGGTCACGCGGGCCAGTTCGGCGGCGTATTCGTTCAGCTCGATGCCCAGCACGTTGTGCGGGCCGGTCACCAGGTCGGCCTCGCGGTCCAGGCCCAGTTCGGCGGCCTGCAGGTGGCTGTGGTGTTCCACATCCTTTAGGCACTTGAGCGCGAGGTACAGAAAGTTGCCGCTGCCGCAGGCCGGGTCAAGGGCGCGGTAGTTTTTCAGCTCATCGAGCCAGGTGATGAACAGCGCGTGGGCTGCGCGGTAGTGCCTGTCACCTTTTTTGGCGATTTTGGCCGCCAGCGCTTGTATCTGCTGCGCTATAAGCTCCCATTTTTGTAGCAATGGGCGGCGGATGACAGGGTCGATCAGGCGCTCGATGGTGGCCGGGTCGGTGTAGTGCGCGCCCAGTTGGCTGCGTTTGGCGGGGTCGAGCCCGCGCTCGAACAGGGTGCCGAAGATGGAGACGTCGATGGCGCTCCAGTTCAGGTCGGCGGCGCGGCGCAGCTCGGTCAGGTCGGGCGCGGAGAGGGGCGGCACGGCAATGGTCTGAAACAGCCCGCCGTTGAACCAGGGAATATCGTCCACGCCATACAGGCCACCGTTTTGCATGGTGCCAAAGAGCTGCGTGAGGCCCTGCGTCAGTCGCTCGGGCGTGGCTTGTTTGTTGTTCACCAGACGCTCGAACATGCGACCAGGCAGTAGGCCCACGTCTTCCGCAAAAAAGCAGAACAGGCACTGCGTGAGAAAGTGCGCCACCTGGTTGGCGCGCTGTTGCTGGCTGGCGGTGTTTTCACCGGGCGTGGCGCCGCGCTGGCGCAAACCTTCTGCCAGGGCGGCAAAGCTGCGGGCGGCGGCCTCGGTGATGTCGCGGTTGGTTTGCTGGGGTTTGAAGCTCTCGGGCGCGGTCCATATGCGGCGCAGCAGGGCCAGGTTGGCTGGCTGGTCCATCTCGGCAATGCGCACCTCGTGCGTGGCACTGGGGTGGCCGGTGAACTGGGTGTGGATGCGAATCGTGAGCCGGTCAGACACCACCAGAATGGGCGGGTTGGAGAGCGCCAGGCTGTAGGTGAGCAGCTGCTTGAGCGCGGTGTCGAGGTTTTTGCCCGGAGCCTTGTTCTCCCACGCAAACACGCCACGCATGAAAACGTCGGCATAACCCGTCTTGCCGCCGATGACGGTACTCTTTTCTTCAAACCGGTAGCCCTCGGAACTGCCGGGCTTGGGCACACCAAGCAGTTCGCACAGGTCCAGAAAGTGGCTTTGCGCGCCTTGCTCTTCATTGAGTGCGTAGGCCGGGCCGGGCACGCCACCGGGCGCGCCCCATTTGGCGATGAAGTCTTGAGGGGTCATGGAATAGGGTGGTGAGTCCGCTGAGGTGCAGGTGGGACGGGAAGGCTGCAAAGTTGCCTCAAGCCCCCGCCATTTTCTTGAGCTGGTACAGCGCATCCAGCGCCTCGCGGGGGCTCAGCGCATCGGGGTTGATGGCGGCCAGAGCGGCTTCCACCGGGCTGGTGCCGGGGCCGTCGGGCTCGGGCGGGGTAGCAAACAGATCCACCTGCACATCGTTTTCGCCCGCGCGCTCTTCCAGCGCCGCCAGGGTGTGGCGGGCGTGGTGCAGCACGGGCGATGGCATTCCTGCCAGCTTGGCCACCTGGATGCCGTAGCTGCGGCTGGCCGGGCCGGGCTGGATTTCGTGCAGGAAGACGATGTCGCTGCCCGCTTCGGCCGCGCTCACATGCATGTTGACGGCATGCCGCGCCTTGGCGGGCAGCTCGGTCAGCTCAAAGTAGTGCGTGGCAAACAGGGTGAAGGCGCGGGTCTTGTCGTGCAGGTGCGTGGCAATGCCGCTGGCCAGGGCCAGGCCGTCAAAGGTGCTGGTGCCGCGGCCAATCTCGTCCATCAGCACCAGGCTGTGGGGCGTGGCGGCGTGCAATATCTGCGCGGCCTCGGTCATCTCCAGCATGAAGGTGGACTGCGCGTTGGCCAGGTCGTCCGCCGCGCCAATGCGGGTGTGGATGGCGTCGATGGGCCCGATGCGGCAACTCGTGGCGGGCACATGGCTGCCCATGCAGGCCAGCAGCGTGATCAGCGCCACCTGCCGCATGTAGGTCGATTTACCGCCCATGTTGGGGCCGGTGATGATCTGCATGCGGGTGTTGGCATTGAGCCGCGTGTGGTTGGCGATGAAGCTGGCGTTGGACGTTTCGGCCAACCGTGCCTCCACCACCGGGTGGCGGCCACCTTCAATGTCGATGCAGGGCTCGGGTGCAAACTGGGGCGCGCACCAGTTGAGGGTGAGCGAGCGCTCGGCCAGCGTACACAGCACATCCAGCGTGGCCAGGGCCTGTGCCAGTTGCGTGAGGGCGGGCACGTGGGGCTGGAGCTGGTCCAGGATCTGCTCGTAGAGCCATTTCTCGCGGGCCAGTGCCCGCTCGTTGGCCGACAGGGCTTTGTCTTCAAAGGCTTTCAGCTCGGGCGTGATGAAGCGCTCTGCGTTCTTCAGCGTCTGGCGGCGGCGGTAGTCGTCGGGCACGCTGGCCAGGTGGCTGCTGGTCACTTCAATATAGAAGCCGTGCACCTTGTTGAACTGCACCCGCAGGTTGGGGATGCCGGTGCGCGCCTTCTCGCGGGTTTCCAGCTCCAGCAAAAAGCTGTCGCAGTTGGTCTGGATGGCGCGCAGCTCATCCAGCTCGGTGTCAAAGCCACTGGCAATCACGCCGCCGTCGCGCACCAGGGCGGCGGGCTCTTCGGCAATGGCGCGGCGCAGCAGGTCGGTGCAGCCTGCGGGTGGTTGCAGTTGGCTGAAAATTTGAGCCAAATAGGGCTCTGGAGCTTGTGCATTCAGCGCGAGCAGCTCTGCTTTTTGTAGCGTTTTGCCCAGGCCCACCAGTTCGCGGGGGCGCACCTGCCGCAGGGCGATGCGGGCGGTGATGCGCTCCACATCGCTCACGCCCTTGAGTTCGCCGCGCAACTGGGCCCACGGGCCTGATCCGCCACCTGCTCCCCCCGCACCGCGCAGTGCGGTGGTGGCTGACAGGCGCTTGCGGGCCTCGGTGCGGTCGCGCTGGGGCTCCAGCAGCCAGGTTTTGAGAAGGCGGCTGCCCATGCCTGTCATGCAGGTGTCGAGCAGCGAGAACAGGGTGGGCGCGTCGTCCCCGCGCAGGGTTTTGACCAGCTCCAGGTTGCGCCGCGTGGTGGCGGGCAGGTCGATCAGGTCGTCGCCCCGCTGCACCTGCACGGTGTGGATGTGCGTGAGCTGGCGGCCCTGGGTGTGCTCTGCATAGGCCAGCAGCCCGGCGGCGGCGGCGTGGGCCTCGCCCAGCCCGTGCGCGCCCCAGGCCTGCAGGCTGGCGGCTCCCAGGTGCTCCAGCAGCTTGCGCTCGCCCAGGGCGCTGTCAAATTGCCAGTCGGGCCGCAGGCTCATGGGGCAGGTGAAGGCGCCGCTCTGGCGCAGCACCTGCAGCTGCTGCTCAAAGCGCTCGGTCACGCCGGCGCTGTAGATCACCTCGCTCGGGGCCACGCGGCCCAGCCAGTGGGCCAGCTCGTCCTGGGTGCACTCGGCCAGGTGCACGCGGCCTTGCGTCACGCTCAGCCACGCCAAGCCGCAGCGCGCACGCGGGCCCTGGTGCACGGCCAGCAGCATGGATTCGGCTTTGTCGGAAAGCAGCTCGGTGTCCGTCAGCGTGCCGGGGGTGACCACGCGCACCACCTTGCGCTCCACCGGGCCTTTGGCGGCGCCCACCTCGCCCACCTGCTCGGCAATGGCCACCGATTCCCCCATCTTGATGAGGCGCGCCAGGTAATTCTCTAGTGCATGGAAGGGAACCCCAGCCATCACCACCGGCTGCCCGCCCGACTGGCCGCGCTGGGTCAGGGTGATGTCGAGCAGCCGCGCGGCTTTCTCGGCGTCCTGCCAGAACACCTCGTAAAAGTCACCCATGCGGTAAAAGAGCAGCGTGTCCGGGTACGCGGCTTTCAGGCCAAGGTACTGCTGCATCATCGGCGTATGGTGCTCGAAGGTGTCGGACATGCGGTGCGAATGGAAAGACGAAAGAAAAACAGGGCCAAGCGGGGTGCCGCGGCGAGAGGCGTGGACTGTAGCAGGGCCAGGCGGCGTCTGTTGTTTCACAAATCTTTGACGATTTGCAGCGTTTTGCTGTTACCTTTTGACATACTGTGGCTGGCGACGCACCACGCTGCGCCGTTGCGGGATACCCGTTCTTCTAATTTTGCAGAGGTTCCAGAGCGATCGTGATTTCTTCCGAACTGCTGACAGATCTTCTCTATCCCGAGGGAGACACCCTGATGGGCCCTCTCGCACATGGGCGCATGCAGGCGCTGCTGGATGCCGTGCCCGTGGGGCTGCTGGAGTTTCGCCTGGAAGAGGATGGCCTGTATCTCTGGGCCTCCAATGCAGCCGCGCGCCGCATGCCGGGCCTGGGCTTGGTGCGCGAGGAGGGCGTGTTGGCGCAGGTGGTGTTTGACCAGCTGGCGCAGACCACGCTGGTGGAGCAACTGTGCGCAGTGGCGCGCCTGGGTGTGCCACTGGAATGTCGCCAGGTAGTGCGTGAGGGCACACGACTGCTGTTGGCCTGGGATCTGTCTGCAAGGCGCGTGGCAGATAACTGCATCGTGGTGAGCGTGCGCGATGTGTCTGAGGCAGAAAACCTGCGCATGGCCCTGGCGCAGGCCGAGAGCGCCCTGGCCGATGCCCGCCGGGATCTGCAGGAGCAGACCGAGGTGTTCAACACCATGGAAAGCCTGGCACAGACCGGCCATTGGCGCCGCATCGAAGACCCGGGCGAAACGGTGCTGCTGTGGTCGCCTGGCCTGTGTGACATCGCGGGTTTTGAACGGCAGGAATGGCTGAGCAACGAGCGTGCAGTCAGTGGCATTCCGGCCGAAGACCGGCCTGTGTTTGACCAGGCCTGCCGACGGGGTGATGGCTCGGATGTGGAATACCGCTGGCGACGTCCCGATGGCGAGGTGCGCTGGATGCGTTCGCGCGTCCTGCACTCGCGCTCGCGCGATGGCATGGTGGTGTACATGGGCGTGGTGCAGGATGTGACCGAGGAGCACCGCGCGGCAGAGCAGTTGCGTGAACAGTTGCTGTTCATCCAGCGCATCGCCAGTCGCATCCCCGGTTTCATTTACCAATACCGCCTGCATTCGGACGGCACCACTGCCCGTGTGCAGTACATCAGTGATGCGGTGAAGCAATTCCTGGGCGTCACGCCCCAAGAAGTCGCGCAAGACCATGACTTGCTACTCAAGCATGTGCTGCCCGAGGACGCCCCGCACCTGCGCCGCTCTGCGGTGGTGTCGGTGCGCCGCATGCTGCCGTGGCGTTGCGAATACCGTGTGGTGGGGCCTGACGGCAGCGTGCGCTGGCACATGACCAGCGCCGTGCCCCACAGGGAGCCGGACGGCACAGTGCTGTCGCATGGGTTCACCATGGACATCACCGACCGCAAGCAGGCCGAGCAAGAGATCAAGCGGCTGGCCTTTTATGACGCGCTCACGGGCCTGCCCAACCGGCGTTTGTTGCTAGACCGCCTGCAGCGCGCCATTGTTGCGGGGCAGCGCACCAAGGCCCAGGGCGCGCTGTTGTTCATTGACCTGGATAACTTCAAGGACCTGAACGACACCCTGGGCCATGACATGGGCGATCAGCTGCTGTCCCAGGTGGCATCGCGGCTGGTGGCCTGCGTGCGCGAAACCGATACCGTGGCCCGTTTTGGTGGCGACGAGTTTGTCGTGATGCTCGAAAACCTCAGCAGCCACCTGCATGAAGCCGCTTCACAGGCAGAAGCAGTGGCCGAAAAGCTGCTGGCCAGTCTGAACCAGCCGTTTGAGCTGGGCGGGGCGCGGCACTACAGCACGCCCAGCATTGGCATCACCTTGTTTGGGGAGCATCGCCTCTCGGTGGACGAATTGCTCAAGCGGGCCGACCTGGCGATGTACCAGGCCAAGGCTGCGGGCCGCAACACCCAGCGCTTCTTTGACCCGGAAATGCAGGCGGCGGTGAATGCCCGCTCTAACCTGGAGGCTGACCTGCGCCAGGGCCTGGCGCGCAGCGAGTTGCTGGTGCATTACCAGCCGGTGGTGGACCATCAAGGCAAGCTCGTCGGTGCCGAGGCCCTGGCCCGCTGGCGACACCCGCAAAGGGGCATGATCAGCCCGGCAGAGTTCATACCCCTGGCAGAGCAGACGGGTCTGATCCTGCCCCTGGGGCAAGCCGTGCTGCGCAGTGCCTGCACTCAGCTCAATCTGTGGGCCCAGCACGAAGCCACGGCCCACCTCACCCTGTCGGTGAATGTGAGCGCCCGGGAGTTTCGCCAGCCTGGCTTTGTGGCGCAGGTGCTCGACACCCTGCGCGAATGCCAGGCGCGCCCGCACAATCTCAAGCTCGAACTCACCGAGAGCATGCTGCTGGGTGATATTGAAGACACCGTGCAGCGCATGGAACAGCTCAAGAAACAGGGCGTGGGCTTCGCGCTGGATGACTTCGGCACCGGCTATTCCAGCCTGAGCTACCTCAAGAGGCTGCCGTTAGACCAGGTCAAGATCGACCAGAGTTTTGTGAGAGATGTGCTGAGCGATCCCAACGATGCGGCCATCGTCAGAACCATTCTTGCGCTGGCCAAGAGCCTGGACTTGCAGGTGGTGGCAGAGGGCGTGGAAACAGCCGGACAGCTAGGGTTTTTGCGTTTGCACGGGTGTGATGGGTTCCAGGGATACTTGTTTGGGCGCCCGGTGCCCGTACACGAAATGGACGCTCATATCTACCCCGCGCTTTGAGACGCAGCGCGCGGGTACGGAGGCCAGGGGAGGCAACACATGTGCTGCAGCGCCTTGAGGCGCGCGGCGTTTTGAGGGGAACGTGTGATGAATGAGGAGCCATTCCAGTGCACGCCTGCGGTGCCTAGCCGGAGGAACCTATGGCGGTAGGGGTGAAACGCTCGGGTACCGGCGTTGCCACGCTGCTGGACAAGGTGCTGGGCCGCAATGCGCCGGGCTGGCGGGGGGCATCCGTGGTGTTGGTCGCCGCCACCTTGGCTGCCTGGCTGACGGTGGAAGTTGTCGCCCATTGGCTGGCGATGGAGCGCGCCCAGGAGCGCCACGCCAAGCTGCAGCAAACCGCCGATGCCCTCGCGTACCAAGCCATGGGGGCTGGCATGCTCGGGGCGGTGTCTTTGATGGGATTGAGCGAACCCCTGCTCAAGGACATGGCCCGGGGTAAGGTGCCGCCTGACCACCCCGCTGCGCTCGCACGCCTGACCGTGGCGCGAGAGCGTTTTCTCGTCAATGGCGCGTATGTGATTGCCCGTGATGGAACGGTGGTGGCCCATGAAACTGCGGGGCCTCGCTCCACCGGTGTGAACCTTGCGTACCGGCCCTATTTCCAGCAGGCGATGCAGGGCAGCATCAGCGTGTATGCGGCCATTGGCGGTAACACGCACGAGCGCGGGCTTTACTACGCAGCACCCCTGTATGAATCCGATTCGCCCTCGGGCGCCATCATTGGTGTGGTGATGTTCAAGGTGGGGATGGAGTCGGTCGATGGCCTGCTATCGCGGGTGGGTTTGCCGGTTTTGCTCTTGTCGCCGCAGGGCGTGGTGTTTTCATCCGCCCGGCCTGAGTGGCTGTTTGCCGTGGCGCCGCCTTTGACCCAGGCGCGCATCGACAGCATTCGCGCCACGCGCCAGTTTGGCAGTTACTTTGACAATGGCCTCGCCTCCGAACTGCCTTTCGGCCTGGACGCATCACACGTGGTTCTGAACGGCGTACCCCATGCCATTTCGCGGCGTGCCGTGGATTGGAAAGACCCCGGAGGGCAATGGCAGCTCTTGATGCTGGACGATGTGAGCGGACTGATGCCCTGGTCGCAGCGCCTGCAAGTGGGCCTGGCGGCATTCATGTTGTTTGCCATTCTGGGGTGGCTGCTGCTGGATCTGCTGCGCAGCAGGGCACAGGTGGCGCGCGCGTTGGAGCGCTTCAAGGTGCTGGGCATTGCCTTGGAAAGCAGCCCGGTAGCCGTCGTCATCACAGACAGTGAAGGCTTCATCGAATGGGTGAACCCGCAATACGAGCGCAACTGCGGCTACACGCTGGAAGAGGTCAAGGGGCGAAAACCTTCGGTCGTGGCGAGCGGGCAAACGCCCCCCGCGACGTACCAGGCCATGTGGGGGACCTTGTTGTCAGGCCAGTCTTGGCGCGGCACCTTCATCAACCAGCGGCGCGATGGAAGCATCTACCACGACGAAGCCACTTTGTCGCCCGTTTTTGATGAGCGCGGCAAGCGCATTGCCATCGTGGGTTTGCAGGAAGATGTGTCAGAACGCATGCGCGCCCAGGCCGAGTTGCAGCGCCGCGAGCGCATGCTCAACGAACTGCTGGGGCAGCAGACGGCCATCTTTGACAACGCCCCGCCCATCGTGCTGATTTGCGATCGGCACCTGCGCCAGTTCAACCCTGCGTTTGCCGAGTTGATGGGTGAGAGCACGGCGCAGCTCCAGGGGCACCATGCGTCTTTCCTGTTTGGTGGAGCGGCGCCGTTCGAGGCGTTCCGCTCCAAAGTCATGCCAGGCCTGCACCCCCATGAAGCGGTGCGTGATACGGCCGTGTTGCATCGTCCTGATGGCAGTGTTTTCCACGCCCGGCTGTCTGGGCGCCGGCTGCACATGGAGGGCTTTGCCAATGCCTCGCTGTGGGTGATCGAGGACGTGACCGAGGCCCGCAAGGCCGAGGCTGCGCTGCGCGAAATCCACGAGCGCCTGGAGCTGGCGCAAGAAGCGGGCAAGATCGGTGTGTTTGACGTAGACCTGCGCAGCGGCCGTATCCTCTGGTCGTCCAAACTGTCCGTCATGATGGGATTTGCGCCCGACAAGCAACCCCTGTCGCGCGACGAGTGGCTGGCCTGCCTGCACCCGCAAGACAGGCAACGCGCCCGCGACCATTTCGACGCATGCATCAACGGCACCCAGGACTCTGTGCGCGACTCCTGGCGCGTGTTGCGCCAGGATGGCGAAGTGCGCTGGTTCCTGGAGGCCGCCCGCATCTTCCGCGATGAAACCGGAAAGGCCACCCGGGTGGTGGGTGTCAATGTGGACATCCATGACCAGAAACAGCTGGAAGCCCAGGTAGCGGCGCAGCTGGATTTTCAGCAGGCCCTGATCGATGCCATCCCGGTGCCGCTGTTCTACAAGGGCGCGGATGGGCGCTACACCGGGTTCAACCGCGCGTACGAGCAGGCCTTTGGTGTGAATCGCTCAGACTTCATTGGCAAGACGGTTCAAGAGCTGGCGTTTTTGCCCGAAGAGCTGCGCATGCAGTGCCTCCAGGATGCCGAAGAGGCCCTGGGAGGCAACCAGACAGTGCACCGCGAGGTGGACTTGCCTTATGCCGATGGGCAGATGCACCACACCCTGTTCTGGCTGCACGGGTTTCTGCGCCCCGACGGCACCCCAGGTGGCGCTATTGGCACCTTTGTGGACATCACTGATCGCAAGCTGGCAGAGCAAGGTCTTTTGCGCGCGAAGGAACTGGCGGAGGAGTCAACGGCGCTCAAATCCAACTTCCTGGCCAACATGAGCCATGAAATACGCACGCCGATGAACGCCATCATTGGCATGTCGCACCTGGCGCTCAAATCGGGGCTCAGCCCGCGCCAGCACGATTACGTCAGCAAGATTCAACAAGCCGGCCAGCATCTGCTGGGCGTGATCAACGACATCCTGGATTTTTCAAAAATCGAGGCAGGCAAGCTCGAGGTGGAGCACCAGCCATTTGTGCTCGACCGTTTGCTCGAAAGCGTGGCCGATGTCGTGGGCTACAAGGCAGGTGCCAAAGGGCTGGAGCTGGTTTGCGATGTCGCCAGCGATGTGCCGCCCAACTTGGTGGGCGATTCGCTGCGGTTGGGGCAGATTCTCATCAACTACGCCAACAACGCCATCAAATTCACTGAAAAAGGCGAAATTTCCATCGCGGTGCGCATGGTGGAAGAGCGTGGACAGCAGGTGCTGCTGCGCTTTGAGGTGCGCGATACCGGCATCGGGTTGACGCCAGAGCAGATGGGGCGCCTGTTCCAGAGCTTCCAGCAGGCTGATACGTCCACCACGCGCCGCTATGGGGGCACAGGGCTGGGCTTGGCCATTTGCAAGAGCCTGGCCGAACTCATGGGCGGGGAGGTCGGCGTTGTCAGTGAATTTGGTTGCGGTTCCACGTTCTGGGTGACCTTGCCGCTAGAGCGGGGCGCGCCAGCACGGGCCCTGCAGCCACCTGCGGATTTGCGTGGCCAGCGCGTTCTGGTGGTGGATGACAACCATACGGCGGCGGCCGTTTTGTCAGACATGCTGGTGGCGATGGGGCTGGAGGTGGACCAGGCTTACTCCGGTCTGCAAGCCTTGCAAATGCTGCGCGAGTCGATGGCCCAGCAGCGCCTGTATGGCCTGCTGCTGCTGGACTGGCACATGCCGGGCATGGATGGGGTGGAGCTGGCGCGCCACATCCGCAGCCTGGGCATGCCCCGGGTGCCGCAAATGTTCATGGTGACCGCCTATGGCCGGGAAGACGTCATGCGTGCGGCCCGCTCTGAGGGCATAGAAACCGTGCTCATCAAGCCGGTGAACGCATCGGTGTTGCTCGACACCCTGATGCAGCCCCTGGACGGCGCAGGCGGCAGCACCTCACGCACACCTGCGGCCGCGCCCGCGCCTGATGTATTGCCAGTGGCTATTCGTGGCGCACGCGTGCTGCTGGTGGAGGACAACGAACTCAACCAGATCGTGGCTGTGGAGTTGTTGCGCGATGCGGGGTTTGTGGTGGATGTGGCGGACAACGGCCAGATGGCTTTGGACCAGTTGCGCCAAACCTCTTATGACGTCGTGCTGATGGACATGCAAATGCCGGTGATGGACGGGGAGACCGCCACCCGGCAACTGCGGCAGGACCCACGCCTGCAACACCTGCCTGTGATCGCCATGACCGCCAACGCCATGGATGTAGACCGGCAGCGCTGCTTTGCCGCGGGCATGAATGACCACGTTGCCAAACCCATCGAGCCTGCCGCGTTGTGGAGCGCCTTGTCCCGATGGATCAAGCCCCGGCCTGGGCTGGGCCAGGCTGCCATGCCCCCGCTGGCAGGCGCGGCCCCGGTGCTGGCCTCGGTTCCGCGGCTGACGGGGTGGCCGCCTGTGGTACAGGGCCTCAATACGGCCCTGGGCTTGCAGCGCGCCCTGGGCAAGCCCGCGCTGTACGCCGATATGCTGGTGCGCTTTGTCCAGGCGCAATCGTCCGTCGTGGCCCAGATTGATGCGGCGATTGCAGCCGGCAACCAGGGGCTGGCCGAACGGCTTGCCCACACGCTCAAATCCGTAGCGGCCAACATCGGTGCGCAAGAGGCCTCAGAACACGCCCATGCGCTGGAGCAGGCGCTGCGCCACCAGCCCGCAGATGCACCCAGTGCACAGGTGCTGCCCTTGCTGGGCGCACTGGCAGCGGCCATGGAGCCGTTGGTCGCAGGCTTGCAAAGCTGGGTGGATCAGTCGGGGGCTGTGTCGGCCGCGTTCGCCCCGGTCGTGGCAGCGCAGCCATCGGCCACGGCGGATGCGCTGGGTGTGGACGATGTGCTTACCCAGCTGCGCGATCTGCTATCGCTGGACGATCCATCAGCGACCGAGTTTTTGCAACACAATGCAACAATTCTGGAAGCTGCCCTGGGGGATGGGTTCGCCACGGTGCAGGCGCAGGTTCGCAACTTCGATTTCGAGCAGGCACTGGAGCATCTTCCCCAAAGTCAGGGGGGCGTGCGGCCACCCGGCCCGGATTCTGGTCAAGCTCTCTGAACCGTGTACTTCGCAGGAATTCCAATGGAACAAGCGCCTTTTACCGTGAATGCTTCCACCCTGGTGGACAAGCACATCGCCACCGTGCTGGTGGTGGACGATACGCCAGAGAACCTGACCCTGATGGGCGCCTTGCTGCGTGACCACTTCATGGTGAAGGTGGCCAACAATGGCGAGAAGGCCTTGAAGATTGCGATGTCTGACGCACCGCCTGACCTGGTGCTGCTCGACATCATGATGCCGGGCCTGGACGGGTACGAGGTGTGCCGCAGGCTCAAAGCCACCGCAGCGACCCGCAATATTCCGGTGATCTTTTTGACGGCCCGCTCAGATCCTGACGACGAGCGCATGGGCCTGGCCCTGGGAGCGGTGGACTACATCACCAAGCCCATCAGCCCTCCGATCTTGCTCGCACGGGTCAATACCCACCTGGCGCTCAAGGCGACTGCCGATTTTCTGCGCGATAAAAGCGCCTACCTGGAGCGCGAGGTGGCGCTGCGCACCCTGGAGGTGCAAGCCATTCAGGACGTGACCATCATGGCCATGACATCACTGGCAGAGACGCGAGACAACGAGACTGGCAACCACATTCGCCGCATCCAGCTGTATGTGAAAGCGTTGGCAGAACGCCTGCGCAACCACCCCAGGTTTGAGGCCGTGCTCAACGAGCGGATGATCGAGCTGCTCTACAAGTCCGCTCCCCTGCACGACATTGGAAAGATCGGCATTCCCGACAGCATCCTTCTGAAACCCGGCAAGTTGACGGTGGAGGAGTTCGAGGTGATGAAGACCCACACCACCCTGGGACGCAAAGCGATTGAAGATGCAGAGCGCAGGTTGGGAATGCGGGTGGCGTTTTTGAGTGTTTCTAAGGAAATCGCCTACAGCCACCAGGAGAAGTGGGATGGCAGTGGCTACCCCCAGGGTTTGGCGGGTGACCAGATTCCCGTATCGGCCCGCCTGATGGCGGTGGCCGATGTGTACGACGCGCTCATCAACAAGCGTGTCTACAAGGTTGCGTTCTCGCACGACCAGGCTTGTAGCACCATCGTCAAAGGCAAAGGCACGCACTTTGACCCGGACATGGTGGACGCCTTTGTGGACATTGCTGAGGACTTTCGCAGCATCGCGTTGAAGTACCCCGATCCAGAGTGAGCCCGGGTCGGCGTGCGCAGCGCCCCGCCAGGGTGCTGCGCTCAGCTCAACGGTTCAGAACGGTGCGTCGCCCGAGTTTGCTGATGCGTCGGGGTTGGTGGGCTCTTCTTCAGCAGTGCTGGCGCTATCGGCAGAGATGTCTTCAGCGGCTGCCTGGCGCACGGAAGCCTTGTCACCAGCGCTGGCAAACTTGCTGTACTTGCCCAGAATGGGCACGAGCTGGCCGTACACGCGGGGGTTGCCCGCCATGCATTCGCGCTGTTCCATGAAGTCGGCTTCGCCTGTGAAGTTGCCGATCAGGCCACCGGCTTCGGTCACCAGCAGCGAGCCTGCAGCCACGTCCCAGACGGACAGACCGGTTTCAAAGAATCCATCGGTAAAGCCCGCAGCCACGTAAGCCAGATCGAGCGCGGCAGCACCGGGGCGGCGCAGGCCAGCGGTGCGTTGCATCACGTCGCTCATCATGTTCATGTAGCTCTTGAAGTTGTCGCCCGGGCGGAAGGGGAAGCCTGTGGAGATCAGGCAGTCCTTGAGCTGAGTGCGCTTGCTCACGCGGATGCGGCGCTCGTTCAGGAAGGCGCCACGGCCCTTGGTGGCGGTGAACAGGTCGTTGCGGGTGGGGTCGTACACCACCGCTTGCTCGACCTTGCCTTTGACGGTGAGCGCAATGCTCACGCAGTACACGGGGAAGCCGTGGATGAAGTTGGTGGTGCCGTCCAGCGGGTCGATCACCCAGACGAAATCGGAATGCTTGGCGCCGTACTCTTGGCCCGACTCTTCAGCCAGGATGCCGTGGCCTGGGTAGGCTGTGAGCAGGGTTTCGATGATGATTTTTTCAGCTGCATGATCCACTTCGGTCACAAAGTCGTTGATCTGCTTTTGCGAAATACGCACGGATTCCACGTCAAGGGCCGCGCGGTTGATGATGGCGCCGGCGGCGCGTGCAGCCTTGATGGCCACGTTGAGCATGGGGTGCAGATTGGACGACATAAATTGTGGTGGTTAGCAAGGCTTTCGGGCGCGCTGGTGGCGTGAAAGTCTTGCGGATCATGAGCGGTGATCGCAGCCGGGCGATGCGGGCGGCGACAATAAGCCCTCTATTTTAGCTGCACCGCCGCTTTTTTACCTAGTCCCCGTTCATGAAGACCCGTTTTGTCCTGATCAACACCAGCCACGCTGGCAACGTGGGCGCCGCTGCCCGTGCCATGAAAGTCATGGGTTTTGATGACCTGGTGCTGGTGGCCCCGCGCTGGCCCAACGTGCTGCGCAAGGAAGAAACCATCCAGCGCGCCAGCGGTGCCCTGGACGTACTGGAGAAGGCCCGTGTGGTGGCCACGCTGGACGAGGCGCTCGACGGAATGAGCCACCTGTGCGCCACGGCCATGACCCCGCGCGACTTCGGCCCGCCCACGGTGGAACCGCGTGTGCACTTCGAAGCGCTATTAAAACAAGAGCGCCTGGCGCTTGCTGCATCAGCGCCAGAGGCCAAAAACGCTTCAAACCCCGCTGACGGCGGTGAAGCAGGCGGTGGGGCAGCGCCGGCAGGGCAAACCGGCGTGGCATTTCTGTTTGGCTGCGAACGCTTTGGCATGACCAACGAAGACGTGTACCGGTGCCACGCCGCGCTTTCCATTCCCACCAACCCGCGTTTCGGCTCGCTGAACCTGGGCGCAGCCATCCAGGTCATTGCCTACGACTGGCGCCAGGCGCTGGGCGGCTTTGGCGTGCAAGATGCGACCCCCGCCCGCGTGCAGGCCGATGCGGCCCAGGTGGCGGGCATGCTGGGGCATTGGGAGCAGGCGCTGACCAGCATCGGCTTTCTGGACCCCGCCGCGCCCAAAAAGCTCATGCCCCGCCTGAACCAGCTTTTTAACCGCGCGCAACTCACCCCCGAAGAAATCCACATCTTGCGTGGTGTCGCCAAAGCCATGATCGAGACGGCGCAGGCAAAGCGCTAGACTGCGTTTCCAAATTCCAACAACAACTTGACCATGTTTGCCCGCCTGCGCTCCGATATCCAGTGCATCCTTGACCGTGACCCTGCAGCGCGCAGCACCTGGGAGGTGATCACCTGTTACCCCGGCCTGCACGCCGTGTGGCTGCACCGGCCGGCGCACTGGTGCTGGGGCAACGGGCTGAAATGGCTGGGGCGCTTCATCTCGCACTTTGCGCGCTGGTTCACGGGCATTGAAATCCACCCCGGGGCCAAGATTGGTGAACGCGTGTTTTTCGATCACGCCATGGGCGTGGTGGTGGGCGAAACGGCCGAAATTGGCGACGGCTGCACCATTTACCAGGGCGTGACCCTGGGCGGTACCTCGCTGTACAAGGGCGCCAAGCGCCACCCCACGCTGGGCAAGGATGTGGTGGTGAGCGCCGGTGCCAAGGTGCTGGGCGGCTTTGAAGTGGGCGATGGCGCCAAGATTGGCAGCAATGCCGTGGTCATCAAGCCGGTGCCCGCAGGTGCCACGGCGGTGGGCATTCCCGCGCGCATTATCCCGTCCAAAGAAGGCCAAAGCGCCGACGTGACCGAGCCGCAGCAACCGCGCAAGTTCACGGCCTACGGCATCACCCAGGAAGACGACCCCCTGTCGCAAGCGATGCGCGGCCTGATCGACAACGCCTCTTCGCAAGAGCACCAGATCGCCTTGCTGTGGCAAGCGATTGAGAAGCTGTCGGCCATGCAGAAGACGCAAGACTGCGTGCCCTGCGATGCGGCCCTCAAAGAGCAGTTTGAGGCGGGCAAGCTCACCGAGCTGGTGGGCAAATAAAAGCCCTGGCCTGTGGGGGCACGCGGGGCTGTGCGCATTGCATCGCTCCGCACGGTCGCCTTGAGTGGCTTGTCAGCGGCCCTCAGTTTTTGATGTATGCCTTGATCGCCGCAGCGGTGACCGGGTCGGTCACGGGCACGCTCATCCCCAGTTGAAACCCGCCGCCTGAGCTGCTCAGGATGCTGTAGCGCACCACGGCCCGCAATTCCACGGGTTTGCGGCCGGTGGGTGGCACGGGCAGTGACACCTTCACCGTGCACTCAGTGCGCGCAGGCAGATTGACAGGGCACAACACGCTGAGGCCCCCCTCGCTGATGTCCATGGTGCGCACCGCCATGGGAGGGCGGCCCGTCAGGATCAACTCGGCCTGCACCCGCAGGATGCGCCGCTCGTGGTTGCGGCGTTCGTCATTCGATGGGATGGGCAGTGCGGAGGTCATACAGGGTCAAGAGGTCTTCTGGGCGCCAGGCCCCCTTGCTGTGGGCTTTGGCGCGGATCGCTTTGCGGCTGTGTCAGGCGCGGCCGCAGCGGTTAAGCGGTGGGCACCCGGATCGCGTTTTTAGGGCGAAAGGCTTTGCAGACTTCGTCCCGCGTCTCCAGGTAGGGGCCACCGATCAGGTCAATGCAGTACGGCACCGCAGCAAAGATGCCAGGCACGATTTGCGCGCCATCGGCGCCCTTGAGACCTTCCAGCGTCTCGGCGATCGCCTTGGGCTGGCCGGGCAGGTTGATGATGAGGCTCCGGTCGCGGATGACCGCCACCTGGCGCGACAGGATGGCCGTGGGCACGAACTTCAGGCTGATCTGGCGCATCTGTTCGCCAAAACCGGGCATCTCCTTGTGGGCCACGGCCAGCGTGGCCTCGGGCGTCACATCGCGCAGCGCGGGGCCGGTGCCGCCGGTGGTCAGCACCAGGCTGCAGCCCGCGTTCACCAGCTCTATCAGCGTGGCGCTGATGGTGGCTTGCTCGTCGGGAATAAGGCGGGCCTCGAACTGGATGGGGTTGTGCAGCGCACGGCCCAGCCAGTCTTGCAAGGCGGGCAGGCCCTTGTCTTCATACACGCCGGTGCTGGCCCGGTCGCTGATGGAGACGATGCCGATTTTCACGGCGTCGTGGCTGCTGGTCACGGCTTCAGTCATCGCTGTCCTCGTCAGAGTTCGATTCCTCTTCGCGCTCCAGCCCGGTGCCGCCCAGGTGCTCGCGCACCAGCTGGAACAGCTCACGGTATGCACGGCCCTTGCGTGGTGCCAGCCCTTGCGAGACGGCGGCCTTGTCCACGGGCGGCGCATCCTTGCGCGCCTGGCGGATCAGGGCGCGCAGCTGCTGCGTGTCGGTGTTGGGATACTCGTCCATCCACTGGGGCAGGGTGGCGTCGTCGGCAATCAGGCGGTCGCGCCATTGCTCGGCCAGGTGCAGGCGCAGCTTTTCTGTGGCCGATCCCTTGTGTTGTTCTTCCAGCGCAGTGCGTGCGGCTTCCACAATCTCGGGGTCGAGCTTGCGCATGAGCTTGCCCACGTATTGCATCTGGCGGCGCTTGCCTTCGAAGTTGGTGATGCGCTTGGCTTCAACAATGGCCTCGACCAGCTTGTCGGGCAGGCCCACGGCGTCGAATAGGTCAGAGCGCAGCGTCAGCAGTTCCTTGCCCAGGTCTTGCAGGGCGTCGCTTTCGCGTTTGAGATCGGTGCGGCTGGCATCGGGAGTGCCTTTGAGTTCGGCCTTGAGCTGGATGTCCAGTTCGCTACCTTCGGCAACGAATTGGCCTCGCACAAAGTAACCTTTTTTGGGTTTGCGTGACATGGGTGGGGGCAAAGAGAGAGGTGGCAGCGAGTGCGCCACAGTGGCAAGTATCATAGCCGCCGCTATGAATAAACCTTCTACCCGCGCGAAAAGCGCCCCGGCCGCTGCCAAGGCTTCCGCTTCCCTTCAAGAGCCCGCCAGTGGCTTCAGCTACAGCCGCCCGTTTTTTGAAGAGCTGGTAGACCGTGCCCTGGCCCACGCCAAGAAGCTGGGTGCCACCGATGCCGGGGCCGAGGCGTCTGAAGGTTGCGGCCTGTCGGTCAGCGTGCGCAAGGGCGAGCTGGAAAACGTGGAGCGCAACCGCGACAAGTCGCTCGGCGTGACGGTCTACATCGGCCACCGCCGTGGCAATGCCAGCACCTCTGACTTTTCCGAAAAAGCCATCGAGCAAACCGTGCAGGCGGCCTACGATATTGCCCGCTTCACGGCCGAAGACCCTGTGGCCGGCCTGCCCGATGCGGATGACATCGCCCCGCCAGAAACCCACCGCGACCTGGACTTGTTCCACCCCTGGGCCATCACCAGCGAAGAAGCGGCCGAGATGGCCAAGGCCTGCGAGGCTGCAGCGTTCAAGACGCACCGCCGCATCACCAACAGCGAAGGCGCGGGCGTGTCGGCCCAGCAAAGCCATTTCTTCAGCGCCCACACGCGCGGTTTTCGCGGTGGCTATGCCAGCTCGCGCCACAGCTTCTCGGTCGCTCCCATCGCCTCGCTGCCCGGCAAGAACGGCGAGATGCAGCGCGATGCCTGGTACAGCTCCATGCGCAACGCGGCCGACCTGGCCTCGCCCGAGGCCGTGGGCCGCTACGCCGCGCAGCGCGCGCTGAGCCGCCTGGGCAGCCGCAAGATCCCCACCACAGAGTGCCCTGTGCTGTTTGAATCGACCCTGGCCGCGGGCCTGCTGGGTGGTTTTGTGCAGGCCGTCAGCGGCGGCTCGCTCTACCGCAAGAGTAGCTTCTTGCTTGACTCGCTGGGCAAGATGGTCTTCCCCAAGCACATCGACATTCTCGAAGACCCGTTCATCCTGGGTGGCAAGGGCAGCTCGCCGTTCGATGAAGAAGGCGTGCGCGTAGCGCCGCGCAAGGTGGTGCAGGGTGGCCGCGTGCAGGGCTACTTCCTGTCCAGCTATTCGGCCCGCAAGCTGGGCATGAAGACCACGGGCAACGCCGGGGGCTCGCACAATCTGGTGATGACCTCGCGCCTCACCCAGGCCAGCGACGACCTCGACGCCATGCTGCAAAAGCTGGGCACGGGCCTGTTTGTGGTGGAGCTGATGGGCCAGGGCGTGAACTACGTGACGGGCGACTACTCGCGCGGCGCCAGCGGCTTCTGGGTAGAGAACGGCAAGATCGCCTTCCCCGTGCACGAGATCACCATCGCTGGCAACCTCAAGGACATGCTCAAGGGCATTGAGGCCGTGGGTGCCGATGCCTACAACTATGGCGCCAAGACGGTGGGCTCCATCCTGGTCAACCGCATGAAGGTGGCGGGTAGCTGATACGGGCGTTCGCGCACCATGCAAAAAGGCTCCTGGGTTTCAGGAGCTTTTTTGTTGAGCGTTTGATCGGTACGAGGCAGGTGTAGCAAGCGCCACTAGCTCTTATTTCAGGAGCGCGTGGCACGGAGCGATTCTGTGCCGGGGTCTTTAGCCTGCCGCAATGCACGCGGCAATCGCCTCGCCCACCTGCTTGGTGTTGGCTGTGCCGCCGAGGTCGGGCGTGCGCGGGCCGCTCTTGATGGTTTCTTCAATGGCGCTGACCATGGCGTCGTGCGCCGCGCGGCCTGCGCCCTGGCCTTGGGTCAGGAAGTCCAGCATCAGCGCGCCGGACCAGATCATGGCAATCGGGTTGGCGATGTTCTTGCCGTAGATGTCAGGCGCGGAGCCATGCACCGGCTCGAACAGGCTGGGGAAGGTGCGCTCGGGGTTCAGGTTGGCCGAGGGGGCGAGACCTATGGTGCCGGTGGTGGCGGGGCCCAGGTCACTGAGGATGTCGCCAAACAGGTTGGTGGCGGCCACCACGTCAAAGCGGCCGGGTTGCAGCACGAAGCGGGCGGTCAGGATATCGATGTGTTGCTTGTCCAGCGTGATCTCTGGGTAGTCCTTGGCGACTTCGTCCGCGCGCTTGTCCCACCAGGGCATGCTGATGGCGATGCCGTTGCTCTTGGTGGCCAGGGTGACGTGCTTCTTGGGGCGGCTTTGGGCCAGATCAAAAGCGAACTTGAGCAGGCGGTTGGCGCCGTGGCGCGAGTAGACCGATTCCTGGATGACGATTTCACGGTCGGTGCCTTCGTACATCACGCCGCCGAGCGATGTGTACTCGCCCTCGGTGTTCTCGCGCACCACGTAGTAGTCGATGTCGCCGGGCTTGCGGCCGGCCAGGGGGCAGGGCACGCCTTCAAACAGGCGCACGGGGCGCAGGTTGATGTACTGGTCGAACTCGCGGCGGAACTTGAGCAGCGAACCCCATAGCGAAACGTGGTCTGGCACGGTGGCAGGCCAGCCCACAGCGCCGAAGAAGATGGCGTCCATGCCCGCAAGCTGTGCCTTCCAGTCGTCGGGCATCATCTTGCCGTGCTCGGCGTAATAGTCGCAGCTGGCCCATTCAAAGGTGTGCAGCTGCAAATCCAGGCCAAAGCGCTTGGCGGCGGCCATGGTGGCTCGCAGGCCTTCGGGCATGACTTCTTTGCCAATGCCGTCTCCGGCAAGCACGGCGATCTGGTAGGTCTTGGACATGGGTCTCCTTGAGGGTGTTGGGTTGGCAGTGGTGGCATTTTCGCGCCATCCTCAGCAAATACAATCCGCACTCTGTGGTCTCATTGTTTACATATCGTGCATAAAAACCCGTCGCCGGACGACCTGCGCGTCTTCACCATCGTGGTGCGCAAGGCCAGCTTTGCCGAGGCCGCGCAAGAGCTGGGCGCTTCGCCCGCCTTCGTCAGCAAGCGCATCCGCCTGCTCGAAGAAGATCTGGCCGTGAAGCTGCTGCACCGAACCACCCGCCGCGTGAGCGTGACGGAAGAGGGCGAGCGCGTCTTCCACTGGGCGTTGCGCATTCTGGATGACATGGACCAATTGCTGCAGGAGGTGGCCGTGACCCGCGCCGAGCCGCGTGGCCTGCTGCGGGTGAGCTGCAGCTTTGGCTTTGGCCGCAGCGTGGTGGCGCCGGTGCTGTCGCAACTGGTGGAACGCCACCCCAGCCTGCAAGTGCGGCTGGAGGTGTTTGACCGCCTGGTGGACGTGGCGGGCGAGGGGTTTGACCTGGACGTGCGCGTGGGTGACGAAATCGCGCCGCACCTGATTGCGCGCCGCCTGGCCGACAACCACCGCGTGCTGTGCGCAGCCCCCGCCTACCTGGCGCGGCGCGGCACGCCCCGCACGCTGGCCGAACTGCCGGGGCACGACTGCCTGGTGATCAAGGAGCGCGACCACCCCTTTGGCGTGTGGCGCCTGCGCCAGGGCGCGCAGGAACAGGCGGTGAAGGTGCGCGGCCCTCTGTCGGCCAACAACGGCGAGATGGTGGTGCAGTGGGCGGTGGATGGGCGCGGCATCGCACTGCGTTCCATGTGGGATGTGGCGCCCTTGCTGCAAAGCGGCCAGCTCGTGCAGGTGCTGCCCGAGTGGCGGCAGGAGGCCAACATCTGGGCCGTGTACCCCACGCGGCTGGAACGCTCGGCCAAAGTGCGGGTGTGCGTTGAATTTTTGCAGGAGCAATTTCGCCACCGGCCCTGGGCCAACGCCGCGCACATTGCGCGGGGGGCGGCATGAGCGCCCCGGCGTGGAGTAGCTGGCTGCCGCCTGAAAGCCTGGCCCTGCTGGCCGCCGCCACCTGGGCCACGGCCAGTTTGTTTTCGGCCGCGGCCTCGGCGCGCATGGGGGCGTTTGCCTTCACGCGCTGGCGCATGGTGTTTGCCGCGCTGCTGCTGTGGGGCATGGCGCTGGCCACAGGCCAATGGCGCAGCCTGTGGAGTGACGGCGGCTCTGCCGCCTGGCAGGCCATAGGGCTGCTGGTGCTGTCGGGCGTGATTGGCATCTTTGTGGGCGACACCGCCTTGTTCGCCTGCATGAACCGGCTGGGGCCACGCCGTTCGGGCCTGCTGTTTGCCACGCACTCGCTGTTCACGGTGGTGCTGGCGGCGCTGTTTCTGGACGAGTCGCTCAAAGGCTGGGCTGTGCCCGGCGGCGTGCTGCTGGTGGGCGGCGTAATGGGCGCCATTGCCCTGGGCAGGCGCGAGGGCGCGGCGCACCGGCTGGAGGCCACGCAGGGCCAACTGGCTGCGGGCGTGGCGTTGGGGCTGCTGTCTGCCCTGGGGCAGTCGGTGGGCACGCTGGTGCTCAAGCCCGCAATGGCTGCGGGGCTGGACCCGGTGGCTGCTTCGGCCGTGCGGATGACGGCGGGCTTTGCCTGCCATGCGCTGCTGTGGTGCACAGGGCTGCAGATGGCGCGGGTGCAGTCTGCCCTGCAGTGGCGCGACCTGGTCTACACCTTTGCCAGTGCCGCGCTGGCCATGGCCCTGGGCATGACGCTCATCTTGAAAGCGCTGCAACATGGCAGCGCCGGGCTGGTGGGCATGTTGTCGTCGGTATCGCCAGTACTGCTGCTGCCCCTGCTGTGGTGGCGCACCGGGCAACGCCCTGCCTGGGGCGCCTGGCTAGGTGCCGCCATGGCGGTGGTGGGGTGCGCGCTGATCCTGGCGTGACGCGCTTGCTGCAGGTGTGGCAGATGCGGGCATACGAGTCCTGACTTTTCATTGCCATTTCCGGCGCCAGCGACCGCCAATAAAGCGCTGGTAGCTATCAAAAAGTGACTGATTCCCTATGGGCAGGGTGCAAGACCAGTCCCGTTTTTCCATCGCTGGCGGTACTTGCTTAGGGGGTTCGTCGGTGCAGGGCGTTCCGGTGGTGGGGCGCTGTCAGGCGGCTGAATGGCCAGCTCCATCCTCGGGGCTGAACAGCTTCACCCGATTGCCGCCCGCGCTCTTGGCTTCGTACATGGCGCGGTCACCCAGGCGCAGCAGTTCATGCTCGCTCCGCGCGTGTTCCGGGTAGATGGCAATGCCGACGCTGGCCGAGATGCACAGCTCGATCCCTTCGGGCGAAATGCAGGGCTCTGCCAGCGCCGAGCGGATTTTTCACGCCACGGCCAGCGCATCGGCGCCTGAGGGGATGTCGGGCAACAGCACCAGAAATTCGTCCCCGCCCACGCGCGCCGCCGTGTCGGACGCCCGCAGGCAGCCGCTCAGGCGTTTTGCCACCGTCTGCAGCATGAAGTCACCTGCTGCGTGCCCGTAGGTGTCGTTGACGGGCTTGAATTTGTCCAGATCCACAAACATCAAAGCCAACGACGATGACGTGCGCTGGGCACGCTTCACGGCCTGGCCCAGCCGGTCATTGAACAACCGCCGGTTGGGCAATTGCGTCAAGCTGTCAAAAAACGCCAGATGGTTGACTTCCTGCTCCAGCCGCTTGCGCTCGGTGATGTCGCGCAGCACGGCCACGTAGTGGGTGACCTGTGCGTTGCCATCCTTGACGGGAGTGATGGTGATCTGCTCGGGGAACACCTCGCCGTTCTTGCGTCGGCTCCAGAGCTCGCCGTGCCACATGCCCGTGGTTTCAATCGATGTCCACAAGGCGTCGTAGAAATCTGGCGTGTGCCGATCGGAGCGCAACATGCGCGGTGTCTTGCCGATGACCTCGTGGGGTGCGTAGCCTGAGATCTGGCTGAAGGCAGGGTTCACGCGCAAGATGGCCTTGTGTGCATCGGTCACGATCACGCCAGTCTTGCGACTGGAAGGCAATGGCGGCAATCTGCAAATTCAGCTCGGTGCGCTTGCGCTCGGAGATGTCCCGCGCCACGCCCGCCTGCGCGATTTTTGCGCTGGCAGGCGTGAGCGCTTCGTCAATCGTCTGCTGCATGGCTTCGGCCACTGTGTAGCCCCGCATCCGCTCCACCGATGGGCTCACGTACGTGTTGCGCCCGTGAAGGTCCATGGTCCAGATCACGTCAGACACGTTGTCGGCCAGAAAGCGGTGGCGCTCTTCAGACAGCCGCAAGGCCTCGCGGGCTTCCTGGCTGGCGGTCAGGGCTGCCTGGAGCTTGCGATTGTTCCGATAGATGTACAGCGCCACGACCACGGCCAATCCCAGCCCCCAGTCGGGATCCACGCACATCTTGATGGCGCCTGCCTTGGCGATGTAGGCCTTTTACGCCGGGGTGAAATCAATCGAGGGGGTGGCGGCCACCGCAACGGCGGTGCCGGAGGCGTTGGCCCCGGCGACCAGACTGACGGCCCATAGCAGAGCGGTGGCTATCGCTTTCAGCGAGACAATGAACGGATTGCCGGGGCTCATGCAGAGGGGCGTTGTGGAGGTGATTGTTGGGACTGGCTGTGTCTGATGGCAAGCGAGCCCGCGGTGCCCCAAGCCCCCAGGCCACGCGTTCACCGGCATGAAGGCGTTGGTGCTGTAGCGCAGGTGCCACCATCTTCCGTGGCCATTCACTACTCTGGCGCTTCTCTGGCCCGCTTGCGGGTGGGCTCAAAGCAAAAATAGCCGCCACCGCCCGTGTACAGAGCGGTGGCAGCTATCAAAAAGAGACTGCTGTGGGGGCGGAGGAGGTGATCAGCCTGCCAGCGCAGCCTTCACGGCGGCAGACACCTGGCCCATGTCGGCCTTGCCGGCCAGGCGGGTCTTGACCACGCCCATCACCTTGCCCATGTCGCCGGGGCCCGAGGCGCCCACTTCGGCCACGATGGCCTTCACGGCGGCCAGCGTTTCTTCGGCCGACATGCGCTCGGGCAGGTAGGCTTGCAGCACCACCATTTCAGACTTTTCCTTGTCAGCCAGGTCTTGGCGGCCTGCGCCCTCGAAGGCGGCGATGCTGTCCTTGCGCTGCTTGATGAGCTTGTCCACGATGGCGACGATGGCCGCATCGTCCAGCTCCACGCGCTCGTCCACTTCCTTTTGCTTCATGGCCGCCTGCAGCAGGCGGATGGTGCCCAGGCGCTCCGAGTCCTTGGCGCGCATGGCGGTTTTCATGTCTTCAGTGATTTGGGCTTTCAGGCTCATGGTGATCTCCTAAAGGTGAGCGACAGGATTTGCACAAAGCCACTTCGGCTAGGCGTGTCGCCGCAGACAGTAGTTCAGCTACGGCAAGGCGGCACAACGACGCTGAAGTGGCTTTGTGCAAATCCTGAAAACAAAAAACCCGCGCTTGGCGTCCCTAGCGCGGGTTGTGCATCGGCCTGGGCCGGCTGCGATCAGTACAGCTTCTTGGGCAGCTGCATGCTGCGAACGCGCTTGTAGTGGCGCTTGACGGCAGCAGCCTTCTTGCGCTTGCGTTCAGCAGTGGGCTTTTCGTAGAACTCGCGAGCGCGCAGGTCGGTCAGCAGGCCCAGCTTTTCGATGGTGCGCTTGAAGCGACGCAGTGCAACGTCGAAGGGCTCGTTTTCTTTTACGCGGATGGTTGTCATTAGCTAATGTTTTCCAAAAGTGTGCCGTCAGAGGGTTTCCGGGAAGATCGCGCCCAAAAGCCATGCACAGCGGTTGTCCCCGTCTCTAACTAGTATTGGCCGACGGGATATTGCCAGCAAAGCCAAAGATTATAGCGCTTTCAATGAAAAACGGTAGCAGTTGGTGCCGAAGTTGCCTGCAAAAGGCCTGCAGACGCCCCAAAAACCTCATTGCGGCCCTGGCAGCGCCTGCGCGCAGGCCATGCCGCTGGCCCACGCCCACTGAAAGTTGTAGCCGCCCAGCCAGCCGGTGATGTCTACCACCTCGCCAATGAAGTACAGCCCCGGCTGGCCCTTGCATTCCATGGTTTGCTGCGACAGGGCTTTGGTGTCCACGCCGCCCAGCGTCACCTCCGCCTTTTTGTAGCCCTCGGTGCCGGTGGGTGTCAGCTCCCAGCGGGCCAGTTGCTCGGCCAGCTTGGCCAGGGCTTTGTCAGAAGCTTCATTGACAGGGCGCTGCCAATCGGCCTCGCGCTGCGCCCACGCATCGGCCAGGCGGCTGGGCACCAGCGTGGCCAGCTCATTGGCAATCAGCTTGCGCGAGCGGGCCTTGGCCTGCTGCAGCGCTTCGGGCAAGTCCACCGTGGGCGCCAGGTTCACGGCCAGGGGCGTGCCCTCGCGCCAGTAGCTGGAGATTTGCAGCACCGCCGGGCCCGACAGGCCGCGGTGGGTGAAGAGCAAGTCCTCATCAAACGCCATGCGCTCCTTTTTGTTGCCGGTGCTGATCTGCACGGGCAATGCCAGCCCCGCCAGTTGGGCATAGGGCTGCCAGCCCGCGCCGTCAAACGTGAGCGGCACGAGGCCGGGGCGCCGCTCCACCAGCGGAACGTTGAACTGCTGCGCCAGCCGGTAGCCCAGGTCGGTTGCGCCGATCTTGGGGATGGACAAGCCCCCCGTAGCCACCACCACGCTGCGGGTGTGCACTGGGCCCTGGCTGGTATCAATTTGATAGCTGCCAGCGCTTGATTCGTGGGCGTTAGAGGCCAAAAAGGCTATGTTTTTGATGCTGCACGGCTGCCAGCGCGTGACCTGGCCTGCTTCGCACTCGGCGAGCAGCATCTGGATGATGTCTTCGGCCGAACGGTCGGCAAACAGCTGGCCCTTGTGCTTTTCGTGAAAGGGGATGCCGTGCTTTTGCACCAGCGCAATGAAGTCTGCCGGGGTGTAGCGCGACAGGGCAGAGCGGCAGAACTGCGGGTTCTGCCCCACAAAGTGCTTGTGCGGCGCCCGCACGTCCAGGTCGCGGTTGGTGAAGTTGCAGCGCCCGCCGCCCGAGATGCGGATCTTCTCGGCCACCTTCTCGCTGTGGTCGATGAGCAAGACCTTCAGGCCCCGCTGGCCCGCCTGGCCTGCGCAAAACAAGCCAGCGGCGCCAGCGCCGATGATGACGGCATCAAAAAAAGGGATCGTCTGCACGGGGTGTGAATGCTGTTGGCAAAAAGGGCTGATTGTGCCGACTTTGCCTGCACCGTAGCCCCCCGCCCGTGGAACACGCGCTGATCGTGCCAGCTACCGCCGCGCAAGGGCCGCCCCGCCGCGCTGGCGGTGTCCCCCTTCCCGAATGGCGCGGCCATTCGAGAGAAGGGGGAAGCGGCGCAGCCGCACAGGGGGATGCTTAGAACGCCGCGCGCAGCGTCACGCTCACGTTGCGTGGGTCCGCATAGTTGCCGTAGTCCAGATTGGCCCAGTATTTCTGGTCGGTGACATTGTTCACCGCCAGCGTGGCGCTGGGCTTGGGGTTGAACTGCCAGGACGCGCGCAGGTTGAGGATGGCCTTGGGCGACTGCTTCACCGTCACGGTGCCGCTGGGGTGCGGGATGTTGAAGCCTTCAATGGAGCTTTGCCAGGTGAGGTTGCCGCCCACTGACAGCGGCGCGAGCGCGCCCGAGAGCTGGTAGTCCGTGCCCAGCTGCAGCAGGTAGTCGGGCATGTTGGCGTAGATCAGGTCGGTGGGCGCGCGCGTGACCTTGGCGCGGGTCAGGCCCGCACTCACCCGCCACTGCTTGGTGGCCATGCCCGCAAACTCCAGCTCGAAGCCGGTGGATTTGGTGCCATTCACGGCCACATAGGGCAGTGTGCCGTCGGGCAGCGGTGTGGTGATGGCACCGTCGCGCACGCCGAAGTTGTCTTGCTTCGTCTGGAACACCGCAAAGTGCGCCTGGATGCGGCGCTCGAACAGCTCGGCCTTGAGGCCGGCCTCCGCATTGCTGCCGATGACGGGCGAAAGCGGGGTGTTGTTGCGGTCCTTGTAGTTCTGCGGGTTGAAGATGCGCGCGTAGCTGGCGTAGGCCGACAGCGTGGGTGTGATGTCGTACACCGCGCCGATGAAGGGCGTGACCTTGCGGTTCTCGTCCTGGATGGCCGAGCGGCCCGCGTAGGCGCCGGTGGTGCCATAGGTGTCGGAGTGGCGGTGCCAGTCGGTCAGGCGCAGGCCAGTGAGCACCGACAGCGGATCGGTCACGCGCCAGCGTGCCGAGGCGAACAGGCCGGTCTGCTGCGTGATCTGCGTGCGCCAGGCGCCTGTCTTGGAGTAGGTGGGCGCAGGCGCATTGCCGTCCCAGGTGTAGATGTTGGGGATCACGTAGCTCCAGCCTGCCACGGACGTGTAGCCATCGGTGCGCGAGGCGGTGCGGGTGGAGTTCATGCCCACCACCAGGTCGTGCTTGCGGCCGCCCAGCTCGAACTTGCCCGACAGGTACGCGTCCACCGTGTCCTGCTTTTCGCTGCCGCCGTTGACAGCGGCAAACAGCGTGGTGCCCGCGCCCGTCACGGGGTCGATGAATGGGGCCCTGGACGTGGTGGCGCCGTAACCGTAGGTACTCAGACGGAAGGTGTCGCCCTCGGTGTGGTTCAGCGCCGCCTTCAGGCTCCAGTCGTCGTTGAGCTGGTGGTCCAGCGTGGCGTAGAGCGTGCCGGAGGTGCGCTCCCAGCGTGTCCACGATGGCGAGAAGCTGGTCGAGATCGGCAGGTCGATGGGCGCACCCGTGGTGGCAAAGCGCGGGATGGTGCCCCAGATCGGCGCCTTGGGGTCGTTGGACTGGCGCTGGTAGCCCAGTGCCACCACGGTGGACTGGCCGATGTCGGCCTCCACCGCGGCGAGCAGGGCGGTCTTGTCTTCGGAATAGCGGTCGCGGAAGCTCTCTTTCTTCTGCGGGGCCACCACCAGGCGGCTGCGCACGCTGCCGTCGCTGTTGAGCGGTGCGTTCAGGTCCAGCTCGCCCCGATACAGGTTCCACGAGCCTGCCGTGAGCGCCACAGAGGCCGCGAACTCGCGCTGCGGGCGCTTGCGGATCATGTTGATGGTGGCCGAAGGCACGCCCACACCGGTCTGGATGCCGTTGGCACCGCGCACGATATCGATACGCTCGTACAGGGCCGTGTCAAATTCCTGGTTGGTGCTGCTGCTGTAGCTGGGCAGGCCGTCGGTCTGGAAGTCGGTGATCTGAAAGCCCCGCGCGTAGTACAGCGGGCGCTGCGTGTCATAAAAACTCACGGCAATGCCGTTCACGTTGCGCAGCACGGCGTCGATGCTGGTGAGCGACTGGCGCTCGATCTGCGCGCGGGTCACGGTGCTGGTGGACTGCGGGGTTTCGCGCGGCGTCAGGGGCAGGCGGGTGGAGGCGCTTTCGCGTGCGCCAGAGATGGTGATGCTCCCCAGCGCCTTGGGCTCTTGCACCAATTCATCGGGCGCACTGGCTGGGGTCTGCTCGGCGGGCTGCGGCGCGGCAGTGCCCGTTTGGGCCCAGGCGGGGCTGAAGGTGAAAACGGCGACCGCCAGGGCAATGGGATGCAGGCTGGGGGCGGCAGCACGGCGGCTGCCAGCAGGGCACGATGAGCGCATGCGGGGTTCCTGAAGGGGAGGGTGAGGACACTGGCTGGCGGCGCAGCCCCTTCAGGACGCACGGCTTGCTAACGGAGCCGTGCATTGTAAATTTATTGAGAATAGTTCTTGTTTATTTGTTTCCAGGTGTTGTTGCGGAACGACGACCCGCGGGTGGGTGCACGCATCGCGCGGGCCCTACGCACGCACCATGCCAGCTCAGGCCGCAGACGCGCGCAGTGTTGTTCCTAGCCCTTCCACGTGAACGGAAACTTCAATTGCTTGATGAATCCGTTGGGCACGTAGTCGCCCAGCACGCCGTAGTGCTCAGGCCATAGCTTGGTGCTTTTGACGGCTGTGCCGAACAGGTAGTCCAGAAACGCGAAGTGCGCCGCGTAGTTTTTGTCCAGCGCTTCCTGGTCCTGGCTGTGGTGCCAGTGGTGGAAGTTGGGCGTGACCAGCACGTAGCGCAGCGGGCCCAGGCGCACGCTCACGTTGGCATGGTTGAACACCGCCTGGAAGCCCACGATGACGATGTACGCATCGATCACTTCCTTGGAAAAGCCCAGCACGTAGATGGGCGCCAGCACCATAGAGCGGGTGATGATCAACTCCAGAATGTGCTGGCGCGAGCCGGCCATCCAGTCCATGCTTTTGACGCTGTGGTGCACGGCGTGCAGGCGCCACAGCAGCGGCACCTCGTGGTAGGCGCGGTGCGTCCAGTACTGCACCAGGTCGGCCACCAGAATGATGCCGAACAGCGCCACCCAGAAGTTCAGCCCCTGCACCCAGCCGCGAATGCCATCGTTGGCGGCCCAGCCAAAGAACTTGTGCACGATGAGGTTGGTGGCCAGCAGCACAAAGCCCACCACCATGTGGTTCACGATGAAGTGGTGAAAGTCCGTCTGCCACTCGGCCCGGAAGACAGGCTGGTTTTTGCGGTGGGCAAACAGCTTTTCAATGAAGATGAAGATGAGCGAGCTGCCCAGCAGATCAAGGATGAACCAGTCCAGGCCAATGTAGGGCGTGTGGTCCGGGAAGTTCGGGTCCACCTCTACCTTGTGCCCACCCAGCAAGGCTGCCAAGGCCACCATGGCGAAGGCGAACGTTGCCAGCCACCGGGCGCGGTTGAACAGGATGTTGACCAGCGAGATACCCCCCGCAATGGCCATGGCCGCCAGCATGATGGTGCGGATGACGTTCACGTCGTAGCTCTTGCGCAGCTCTGGCGTGGTGAGGTACTGCGGAAAGTGAAACGCCAGCACGCCCAGCAGGCACAAAATGGCCAGCGTGAGCGCGATGACGCCAGACACCAGCCCCTTGCCAGTGCGCAGTGCGCCGTGGCTTTCGGTGAATTCGTTGAGTTTTTCTAGTTCGATCATTGTTGGTTCCTCCCTTGCATCCGAGAGGGAAAGCCTCGGATGCCCGCGCGAGTGTAGCGAAGCAGGCACGGCGCGTGCATGTTGTGTGATCTGGCGCAAAGCATGGTCCAGCGGATCGGGCCCCACTCCTAAAATCGCAGCATGAACATCCCTTCACACCAACTCAGCATGACCGTGCTCATGTCGCCTGACATGGCCAACTTTTCGGGCAACGTGCACGGCGGCGCCATCCTCAAGTTGCTCGACCAGGTGGCGTATTCGTGCGCCAGCCGCTATTCGGGCTGCTACACCGTGACGCTGAGCGTGGACCAGGTGATGTTTCTGCAGCCCATCCACGTGGGCGAACTGGTGACGTTTCTGGCCAGCGTGAACTACACCGGCAGCTCGTCGATGGAAGTGGGCATCAAAGTGGTGGCAGAAGAGATTCGCTCGCAGGTGGTGCGCCATGTGAACAGCTGCTTTTTCACCATGGTGGCGGTGGATGAAAACCGCAAGCCCGTGGCCGTGCCGGCATTGACTCCATCCACCCCGGATGAGCGCCGCCGCTGGGATGCCGCCTTGATGCGCAAAACACTGCGCAAGGAATTGGCTGCGCGATTTGCCGAGGTGCGCCAGACGGCGGGGCAGTAACTGGTGGGGGCAGCGCCCAGTGCGCAGGCCCCGGTGCTGCCCCCAAAGGCGTAATCAGGTCGCGCGGCGGGCCTGGGGTGCAGCCTCAGCCGCATCCTGCGTGGCCAGCGCCACCCCGCGCACCACGTCGCCCACCACAATCACCGAGGGGCTGCCCAGCCCCTGTGTTGTGATGGTGGCCTGCAGCCGCCCCAATGTGGTGATGGCGTGCCGCTGGTGGGGCAGGCTGGCGTGCTGGATGATGGCCACCGGCGTGTGCGCAGGCAGGCCGCTCAGCAACTCTTGCTCGATGGTGGCGGCGCCGCTCACACCCATGTAAATCACCAGGGTGAGCTTGGCGTCCCTGGCGGTGCGGGCCAGGGCTTTCCAGTCGGTGCCGGTGTCGCCGGGCTTGGCATGGCCAGTGACAAACACCACGCCGTGCGCGTGCTCGCGGTGGGTGAGCGGTGCACCCAGTGAAGTGAGCCCGGCCAGACCCGCCGTGATGCCATTGATCACCGTCACCGGCACGCCTGCTGCGCGCAGGTGTTCCACCTCTTCGCCGCCACGGCCAAAGATGAATGGGTCGCCTCCCTTGAGGCGCACCACGTTCTCACCCTCGTTCACGGCCATCAGCATCAGCTTTTCGATGAAGGCCTGGGGCGTGCTTTTGCAGCCACCGCGCTTGCCCACGTAAACGATGCGGGCGCTGGGTGAGGCGTGGGCCACGATGGCGTCGCTCACCAGGTCGTCCACCAGCAGCACCGTGGCGGCCTGGATGGCCTTGAGTGCCTTGATGGTGAGCAGCTCTGGGTCTCCTGGCCCAGCGCCCACCAAGGTGCATTGTCCGCCCGTGCCCAAATGGGGGCGGGCCGGGTCGGAAGAAGAGGGTTGGGTTGGGCTGCTCATGGCTTTGTCTCTCAGGAAGTTTGTGCTGCCACCTGCAAGATATGTTCCACCTGCCGCGCCAGCGCCGGGGGCACCGGCAGGGCGCCCGCCAGCACCTGCCGCGTGTATTCGGCCGTGGTGGCCACGTCGATTTCGGTGGGCAGGCCGGGCACTTCGGCGGCGGTGCCAGGTTGCTGTTCTTCCAGCAGGCGGTGCTGGCCGCCCACGAATGCGTCATAACGGGGCTTGCGGCGCGGGTCGGTGGCCACTTCGCCTTCCAGCCCGCGCGAGAGCAGGGCAGTCATCCCCATGCTGGTGAATGTGGCGTGCAGCATGTCCAGGTACTCGGGGTGGGTGTAGGCCGTGACGACCACGGCTGGGCCCGCGCAGGGGTTCATCAACTTGACCACGCTGTGCCCTGGGTTGCGCAGGCCCACCACCTGCCGCACGGACAACAGGCGCGCCAGGCCGGGGTGCAGGTGCTGGGTGTGGATGTGTGCCACCTGTCCATTTGCTATGGTTTCAGGAGCTGCTAGCGCTTTGATATCAAGCGCTTCAAGCACATCTGATGCCAAAACCCTGCGCGCTTCGGTACGCATGCCGTGCAGCAGCACGGGCAGCCCCTCGCGTGCCAGCAGCATGGCCAGCAGCGGGGTCAGCACGGGTAGCTTGCGGGCGCCGTTGTAGCTGGGCAGAACGATGGTGGCGCGGCTGGTGGCTGGCAGTTTGGACAGCCGCTGGTGCGTCGCGTCCAGAAAGCCGCACATTTCTTCGGGCGTTTCGCCCTTGATGCGCATGGCCAGGCAAAAGGCGCCAATTTCCAGATCGGTCACGCTGCCATCCAGCACCTGGCCAAACAGGTCGGCTGCCTGCTCACGCGTGAGCGGCTTGGAGCCGCGCGGGCCGCGACCGATTTCCTTGATGTACTGACTGATAGCCATGGTTTTGTGTGGCGGGACTTGTGAAATAGGGCTCCAGCGTCGTTATTTCGGCTTGCCGTACAGGCGTACTGTCTGCGCCGAAAATGCCTAGCTGGAGCCCTATTGCACAAGTCCTGGTGCGGTGGTTGTGGCAGTGAGGTGGGTGGGGCGCTATTTTGGCGCAACCCAGACAACTTTTGGTTATATGACGGCCTGTGTCCCGGGTTTGGACGCCAGCGGCCCGGTGGTGCGCACCATGCGCTTGAGTTCGGGCAGGCACGAGCCGCAGTTGGTGCCGCAGCGCAGCTTGCCTTGCAGCTGGGCCAGGCGGTCGTCGTCGGTGCCGTGGCAGTGTGCCAGCTCGGCGGTGATGGCGGCGTCCGTCACGTTAAAGCAGGTGCACACCGATTTGCCGCGCGACTGCACGGCCACGGGTGCCTTGGCGCCGGGGATCAGCAGCAGGCGGCCATAAGTTTGCGCGGGCAGTTCTTCTTGCAGCAGGGTCTTGAGCCAGCCCTCGGCGCTGGTGTCGCCCGCCAGCACGATGCCTTCGAGCGTGGTGGTGTCACCGTGGCGTGCCAGCCGCGCGGCGCGGCGCTGGCCGCGTTTTTTGTCGGCATAGCGCAGCGTGTCGGTGGTGGCCAGGCCCATCAGGGCTTCGATGCGTTCCACTGTGGCGTCCGGCGGGGCTTCGTGCGCGGCGGCGCGCAGCAGCACGCCCACGCGCTCGCGCCCGGGTTCGCCCAGCGGCGTGTTGTTGCTGAAGGGCACACAACTGGCAAACGGAAACTGCGCCATCAGTGCGGACAGCGCTTCCCGTGCGGCCTGGGCGCTGTCGGCGGGCAGCCAGGCCATGGCCAGCAGTGTCCAGGGCAGCTCGGCCTTGAGCACCTTCACGGCCGCGTGCTTGAGCTCGGGCTGCTTGGACGTGGGGCAATAGGCCGAGGTGGTGAGCGCGTTCACGCCTGCCAAGCGCTCGCCGGTGGACGAGCAGCCGCTCAAAAATTCGCTGCCCCAGTGCATGGCCATGAAGGCCTGCGACAGGCCCACGGTGGTGTCGGCCTGCGCGGGTACCACGATGGTGCCGCGCTTGCTCGTCACGTAGACCAGGTCGCCGTTCTTCAGGCCGCGCCTCTCCATGTCCTGCGGGTGCAGCTGCACGCTGGGCTCGGCCACATGGCCAAACAGGCGGCCCAGCGTGCCGGTGCGGGTCATGCCGTGCCACTGGTCGCGCAGGCGGCCCGTGGTCAGGCTGAAGGGGTAGCGCGATTCGCGTTGTTCCGCCGTGGGTTGCCAGGCATGCGCGGCAAAATGGGCGCGGCCGTCGGCCGTGGGGAAGATGCCGTCTTCGTACAGGCGGGCCTTGCCGGTGGTGACGCCCTCGGGCAGCGGCCACTGCTGCGGGCCAGCAGATTCGAGCATCTCCCACGACAGGCCGGTGATGTCCAGGTCGCGGCCGCGGGTGCTTTCGCGGTGTTCGTTCCACACGGTTTCGGCGCCCTGGTCTGCATGGTCGGTGGTGTAGGGGAACAGCGTGGGCTGGCCGGGGCGCAGGCGTGCCTCCAGCTGGTGCGCAAACTGCACCGCAATGGCCCAGTCGTGGCGTGCCGCGCCGGGTGCGGGCACGGCAGAGCGCACGCGCGAGATGCGGCGCTCGCTGTTGGTCACGGTGCCGGTTTTTTCGCCCCAGGTGGTGGCAGGCAGCAGCAGGTCGGCGTACCGCGCGGTCTCGGCCGTTGCGAAGGCCTCTTGCACCACCACAAATTCGGCGCGCTGCAGGGCGCGGCGCACAGTGGCCTGGTCGGGCATGCTCTGCGCGGGGTTGGTGCAGGCAATCCACAGGGCCTTGATCTCGCCGTCGGCAGCGGCCTGAAACATCTCCACCGCCGTCTTGCCCGGCTTGCTGGGCACATCGACCACGCCCCACAGCGCGGCCACCTCGGCACGGTGCTGGGGGTTGGCCAGGTCGCGGTGGGCGCTGAGCAAATTGGCCAGGCCACCCACCTCGCGCCCGCCCATGGCATTGGGCTGGCCGGTCAGGCTGAAGGGGCCTGCGCCGGGTTTGCCGATCTGTGCGGTGGCCAGGTGCAGGTTGATGAGCGCTGCGTTCTTGGCGGTGCCGCTGCTGCTCTGGTTGAGGCCCTGGCAGTAGAGGCTCAAGGTTGCCTTGGACGTTGCGAACCACTTGGCCGCAGTGGTCAGGTCGGCCACGCTGATGCCGCAGGTCTGCGCCACGCGCTCGGGCGTGCAGTCGCGCACCAGGGCCTTGAGTTCGTCAAAGCCCGTGGTGTGCGCGGCGATGTATTCGGCGTCCGTCCAGCCCTCCCACAGCATCAGGTGCAGCATCCCGTTGAACAGCATCACGTCGCTGCCAGGCTGGATGGGCAAAAACAGGTCGGCCATGCCCGCCGTGTCGGTGCGGCGCGGGTCGGCCACGATGACCTTCATGCCGGGGTTGGCGGCGCGTGCGTCTTCGATGCGGCGGAACAGGATGGGGTGCGCCCAGGCCGCATTGCTGCCCACAATGAACAGGCACTGCGCGTGTTTCACGTCGTCGTAGCAGGCGGGCGGCGCGTCGGCGCCCAGCGTCTGCTTGTAGCCGGCCACAGCGCTGCTCATGCACAGGCGCGAGTTGGTGTCGATGTTGTTGGTGCCGATCAGGCCCTTGGCGAGCTTGTTGAAGACGTAGTAGTCCTCGGTCAGCAGCTGGCCGCTCACGTAAAAACCCACGGCGTCGGGGCCGTGCTGCTGGATGGTGTGGGCAAACTTGTCCGTGGCCAGGCCCAGGGCCGCATCCCACGACAACGGCCGAGGGGCATCGCTGCGTTGCGCGCGGTGCAAGGGCTGCAGCAGCCGGGTCTGCAGCGTGATGGGGCTGCTGGCCGTGAGGTGCAGCGTCGAGCCCTTGGTGCACAGGCGGCCAAAGTTGGCGGGGTGGTTCGGGTCGCCCCGCACGCCGGTGATCTGTGCACCGTCGCTTTCAATGATCACGCCGCAGCCTACGCCGCAGTAGGGGCAGGTAGATTTGGTTTCTTGCATGGCGTGTGGCTTTGAATGTTTTACGGCGCTAGCGCTTTATTTATAAGAGCTAGCAGCTATTATTTTTATAGCTATGGTGCCCGTTGGGGCTGGCGCAGGGGTCTGGGGGCTGGGCTTGTTGGCAAGGGGCGGGCGCACAAGGCACCCTGCGCCTACGCGCCTACGCGCCCACCGTGCGGCGTGCAGGCCCGGCGATGGGCCGCGTCAAATCCGTGGCCACGGTGGCCAGCTCTGCAGCGTCCAGGTACACGGCACCGTCCTCCACCTTCACGGTGAACTTGGGGGTGCAGCCCTCATCGGGGGCCGATGCCTGGCCGTCGCACAGGCCGATGGTCCAGTTGTGCATGGGGCAGGCCACATGGGTGCCAAACACAATGCCTTGCGACAAGGGGCCACCCTTGTGCGGGCAGCGGTCGAGCAGGGCGAAGACGCCGCCCGCGTCGTTGCGGAACACCGCCACATCCAGGCCTTGGGGGCGGGCAACGCGGCGCGAGCCCAGCACGGGGATGTCTTCGATGCGGCAGATCAGTGTCCATTCAGTCATGGTGGCGATTCCTTGTGGTTGTTGGGGGGCTCTGGGCTCTGTGTCAGGCGGCCAGGGCGGCATACATGCCGGTGACGCGGTCCATGCTGGCCAGCAGGTTCTCGCTGGTCACAAACACCTCGGACACCTGGCGAAACGTGTTGGCGCCTGTTTGCATGCGCTGCAGCGCGGCGTCAAAAAACACCCATTGCCCGTCGGCCAGTTGCAGTTCCTGGCGAATGCGGTCGGTGGCTTGCGGCGCGGTGCGCAGCAATTCGTTGGCGCTCAAAAACTCTTTGCGCGCCTTGTCGATTTCGGTGGTGCTGGTGGCAGCGTCCACCTGCAGCATCGCGGCCAGGCAGAACTTGGCCATGCGCTGGCTCAGCATGCGCTGGCGCCCGGCCACGTTGACCAGATGGCCCACGGGCTTGCCCGAGGCCGCTTCGTATTGCACGGTGCCCTGGTGGGCCAGGGCCAGCACCTTGGCGTCGGCCTGCAGCAGGCTGCTGGCCGCGTCTTTGGAGGGCTGGGCCGTGGTCAGCACGGTTTTGTAGGCGCTCCAGGCGGCTTCCAGCTCGGTGTAGGTGGTGCGGATGTCTGCCTGCGGGGCGTAGGCCTTGAGTTCTGCCAGCTGCCGCTCAAACAGCTTGATGGACTGGGCCAGCGCCTGGCGCGCCGGGTTGGCATCGGCCTGGTGGGCCAGCATGAGCCAGGCTTTGGCCATGCGCTGGCTCAGCATGCGCTGGCGGCCCGCCTTGTTGATGGCATCGTTCACATCCTGCAACTGGGCCCACGCCGCCACCGGGGCGCCCACAGCGCCTGCCAGCAGGGCGCCAGCGCTGGCGTTCAAAATCCATCGGCGTTGCAGCATGGGTGGGCTCCTTGGTGGTTTGGGGGCGGGCAGGGGCAGTGGGCAGCGGCGTCAGGCGCCCAGGGGCACAAACTGGCGTGTGTCCACGGCGGCTTTGTCAAACTCGAACCAGGGGTCGGGCTCGCCGTCCAGCGCAAACTGCAGTTGCTCCCACAGCGCCTTGCGGCCTTCGTGGTCTTCCAAAATGCGCTTTTTCACATAGTCCAGGCCCACGCGGCTCACGTAGTGCACGGTGCGCTCCAGGTACCAGCCTTCCTGGCGGTACAGCTCGCAGAACGCGCCGGTGTACTCCAGCACTTCTTCGGCGGTTTTCAGCTTGGTGAAGAAGTGCGCCACCTCGGTCTTGATGCCGCCGTTGCCAGCGACGTACATCTCCCAGCCGCTGTCCACGCCGATGATGCCCACGTCCTTGATGCCGGCCTCGGCGCAGTTGCGCGGGCAGCCGCTCACCGCGAACTTGACCTTGTGCGGGGCGTACATGCGCCACATGGCGCGCTCCAGGTCCTTGCCCATCTGCGTGCTGTCCTGCGTGCCCATGCGGCACCACTCGCTGCCCACACAGGTCTTCACGGTGCGCAGCGCCTTGGCATAGGCGTGGCCGCTGGGCATGCCGATGTCTTTCCACACGTTGACCAGGTCTTCCTTCTTCACGCCCAGCAGGTCAATGCGCTGGCCGCCCGTGACCTTGACGGTGGGAATGTTGTACTTGTCCACCGCATCGGCAATGCGGCGCAGCTCGTCGGCCGTGGTTTCGCCGCCCCACATGCGGGGGATGACGCTGTAGGTGCCGTCCTTTTGGATGTTGGCGTGGCTGCGCTCGTTGATGGCGCGGCTTTGCGGGTCGTCCTTCGCGTCCTTGGGCCAGGTGCTCAGAAGATAGTAGTTAACGGCGGGGCGGCAGGATGCACAGCCGTTGGGCGTCTTCCACTCCATGAACTTGAACACATCGCCAATGCTCAGCAGCTTGTTGGCGCGGATCGCGTCGCGCACCGCCTGGTGGCCGTGGTCGGTGCAGCCGCACATGGCCTTGGTCTTGGGCGTGGCGCTGTAGTCGCCACCGGCGGTGAACATGATGATCTGCTCGACCAGGCCCGTGCACGATCCGCACGATGCACTGGCCTTGGTGTGCTTGCGCACTTCGTCGAGCGTGAACAGGCCCTTGTCCTTGATGGCCTTGCAGATGGCGCCCTTGGTCACGCCGTTGCAGCCGCACACCTCGTCGCTGTCGGCCATGGCCGATGCCTTGCTCTGGCCCTGGTGGCCCACGTCGCCGATGTTGCTCTCGCCAAACATCAGCTTGTCGCGGATATCGCTCACGCTGCGGCCGTCACGCAGCAGCTTGAAGTACCAGCTCCCGTCCACGGTGTCGCCATACAGGCAGGCGCCCACCAGCTTGTCGTCCTTGATGACCAGTTTTTTGTACACGCCGCCAAAGGGGTCGCTCATCACGATCTCTTCGGTGTTCTCGCCGCCCTGGAAGTCGCCCGCGCTGAACAGGTCGATGCCTGTCACCTTGAGCTTGGTGGATGTCAGCGAGCCCTGGTAGCGGCCGATGCCGAACTCGGCCAGGTGGTTGGCCAGCACCTTGCCCTGCTCGAACAGCGGGGCCACAAGGCCATAGGCAATGCCCCGGTGCGCGGCGCATTCGCCCACGGCGTAGATGCGCGCGTCGGTGGTGGTCTGCAGCGTGTCGCTGACCACAATGCCGCGGTTCACGTGCAGGCGCATCTTTTCAGCCAGCGCGGTGTTGGGGCGGATGCCCACGGCCATCACCACCAGGTCGGCGGGCACCTGGGTGCCGTCCTTGAACTTGACGCTGGCCACGCGGCCGTCGGTGTTGCCCACCAGTTCCTGCGTCTGCGCGCCCATCAGGAACTGCATGCCGCGCTCCTGCAGCGACTTCTCCAGCATCTTGCCGGCCACATCGTCCAGCTGGCGCTCCATCAGCCAGTCGCCCACATGCACCACGGTGACCTGCATGCCGCGCTTCATGAGGCCGTTGGCGGCCTCCAGGCCCAGCAGGCCGCCGCCGATGACGACGGCGTGCTTGTAGGTGGCGGCGGCGTCGATCATGGCCTGGGTGTCGGCGATGTCGCGGTACGCCAGCACGCCCTGCAAGTCCTTGCCGGGGATGGGCAGGATGAAGGGGTTGGAGCCGGTGGCGAGGATCAGGCGATCGTATGCGGCGGTGACCACCGTGCCGTCTTTGCTGGTGGCGCTGACCACGCGGCGCACGCGGTCCACGTCGGTCACGGTGAAGCCGGTGTGCAGCGTGATGTGGTTGTCGGCGTACCACGACCAGTCGTTGAGGATGATCTCGTCGATGGTCTGCTCGCCCGCCAGCACGGGGGACAGCAGAATGCGGTTGTAGTTGGGGTGGGGCTCGGCACCGAACACCGTGATGTCATACAGATCGGGGGCGATCTTGAGCAGCTCTTCCAGCGTGCGCACACCGGCCATGCCGTTTCCCACCATCACCAGTTTGAGCTTTTTCATCATGACTCCATCGGTTCCATCGCCGGGGCGATGCGCAAAACAAAAAAGGCGTCCACACGATGCTGCTCCGAGGTCTCGAAACCGCATGTGGGGACGCCTTCGTCCTGACAACTCCTCTGTGCGCCTTTGCACTGCTGAATTGCGTGGGCCTGCCCGGCCCTTGCCCTTGTTAAGCAATGGCCGTGCCAGATTCCTTGCACTGATCTGGGGTGGGCGCGCGGGACGGGCCCGGGCGTGGGCTGCCGGGGTGGGCAGGCGGCCCCGCCCCGGCATGCACCACCTTGGGCACAAAACCTGCATGGAGCTGGTGCATGAGCTTTGAACTGGATGTGGGCCAGGCCTCGCTGGCCGGCCGCAATGAGGTGAACGAGGACTTTGCCGCCCTGGCGGTGGGGCAGGGGCGCGACCGCGAGCGCGGCGCCATCGCCGCCATTGCCGATGGCGTGAGCACGGGCGGCAAGGGCCGCGAGGCCGCCCAGACCACGGTGAGCACCCTGGTGGGCGACTACTTCGCCACCCCCGAGACCTGGGACACCACCGTGGCGCTGGACCGCATCCTGAACGCCCACAACGGCTGGCTCGCCTCCATGAACCGGCGCCGCCAGCCCGCCGTGGGCCTGACCACACTCACCGCGCTGGTGCTGCGCGGCCAGTCGTACACGCTGGCCCATGTGGGCGACACCCGCGCCTACCTGCTGCGCGGCGGGCGCCTGCAACTGCTCACGGCCGACCATGTGATGGCGCAGCGCGACTTTGCGCACCAGCTCACCCGCGCCATGGGGCTCGATGACCATGTGGTGGTGGACTACAGCCAGGGCGAGCTGCACAGCGGCGATCTGTTCGTGCTGCTGTCCGACGGTGTGCATGGCAGTCTGCCCGAGCGCGAACTGCGGCAGCTGCTGCGCCAGGAGGGCGTGGCGGCCCAGGCGCTCAGCGACGAGCTGGTGCAGGCGGCTCTGCGCCGGGGCAGCAGCGACAACGTGACCGCGCTGGTGGTGCGGGTGCAAGGCGCGCTGCAGGCCACGCTGCAGGACGAATCCCGCCGTGCGCAGGACCTGCCCGTGCTGCCCCTGCTCAAGGTGGGCGATACCGTGGACGGCCTCACGGTCACGGCCATCGTGGCCGACAACGGCATCCACCGGCTGTACCAGGTGCGAGACCCGGCCACGCAGCGCCTCTACGCCCTCAAGACCCTGCTGCCCACGCGCGCCCACGATGCCGAAGAGCGCGCCACGCTCGCGCACGAGGCCTGGGTGGCGCGGCGCATGCAGTCGGGCCAGGCCGCCGCCCACCTGGCGCGGCTGAACACCTGGCCTGCGGGCGAGGGGCAGGAAGGTGCAGGAACCAGTGCCAGCGCGTTCTACCTGCTGTACGACTGGCACGCGGGCGAAACGCTGGGCCAGCGCCTGCGCAGCCGCCAGCATCTGCCCGTGCCACAGGCCGTGTCGGTGGTGGTGCAGGCTGCGCGCGTGCTGGGCTGGCTGCACCGGCAGGGGGTGGTGCACCGCGACATCAAGCCCGACAACCTGCACCTGGGCGACGACGGCGTGCTGCGCGTGCTCGATTTGGGCGTGGCCCTGTCCGGCCGCGAGCCCGAGGCTACGCGCCAGCTGCACGCGGGCACGCCCAGCTACATGAACCCCGAGCAGTGGCCCGGCTACGAAAAAAGCGGCGATACCGAAGGCCAGCTGCCCGACGCGCGCAGTGACCTGTTTGCGCTGGGCGTCACGCTCTACCAGCTGCTGAGCCAGGGCCGCCTGCCCTATGGCGAGGTGGTGCAGTACCAGCTGGGCCGCTACCACCGCGACCCGCTGCCCCCCAGCCGCCACAACCCCGGCGTGCCCATCTGGCTGGACCAGATCTCCCTGAAAGCCGTGGCCCGCAGCCGCGCCCAGCGCTTCGAGACCGCCGAGGAACTGCTGCTGGCGCTGGAGCGCGGTGCATCCCGCCCGCTATCAGCCCCCGGCCCGCAGCCGCTGATGCAGCGCGACGCCACGGCCCTGTGGAAGATCGCGCTGGCGGTGAGCGTGCTGGTGAATCTGCTGTTGATCTACTGGCTGTTGTTTTTGCCGAGGTAGTGGGGAGTCTTGGTTTGCTCCTGAAAATGTAGCTGCTTCCGCTTATGCAGTGGGCGGTGGAGCCGATTTTGGCTTGAATATTCAGCGGTGCATCGCCTGGTTTTGATGTACGCCCCGGTGGGTAGCAGGCTCTGCCACAGGGCGCTGCCTGTGGGCTCCCTCTCCCCTTGCGGGAGAGGGCGGGGGGAGAGGGGGCTTCCCTGGGGGCGCTGCTGCCCCCTCTCCCCAACCCTCTCCCGCGAGGGGAGAGGGGGTTTCAGTCGGCAACACTTGCGCCGGTCACGCGCTGCGCGCGCGGCCGCCCTTTTAGCGAAAGTTCGGCAAGCGCTATCGCGCTTACTTGTTTAACGCAAGTCATGCGCTACGCGCACGGCCACCCTTTTGCTGGAAGTGTGGCGAGCGCTTGCGCGCTCACCGGCTACGCCGGTCATGCGCTGCGCGCACGTCCACCCTTCTCCGCCCACGTGCGCGTCCAGCGGATCTGCATCACCCGCAGTAGCACCAGCATGGCCAGCGCGCACGCCGCAATGCCGACAAAGCCCCACAGGTAGGTGCCGGTGTACTGGCGCGAGATGCCCATGCCGCTGGGGATCAGGCCGCCGCCCAGGGCGCCGATCTCGCCAATCATCGAGCCTGCCACGGCCGTGGTCAGAGGCCAGCGCAGGGGCACCAGCTGGAACAGGGCGCCATTGCCCGCGCCCAGCGCAGCAAAACACACCAGGAACAGCAGCATGGTGATGGGCAGCGAGTTCTCGGCCAGGCCGCACAGCACCATGCTCACGGCCGTGATGGCCAGCACGGCCGTGAGTGTGTTCACGCCGCCCCAGTGGTCCGACAGCCAGCCACCAAAGATGCGCAGGGCCGCGCCCAGGAAGGCCGCCAGCATGGTGAGCTGGCCTGCCTGCACCTTGCTCACATGGAACTGGTCGTAAAAATAGCCGGGCAAGAAGGTGGTGAGGCCGATGAAGCCGCCAAAGGTCACGGCATAGATCAGGCTGAAGGCCCAGCCATCTTTTTCAAACAGGCAAGCGATGTGTTCGCGGAAGCTCGAATGGGCCGCCAGGTCGGAGGGCTCCTGTGCAAACACGGCCATCACGATCGCGGGCACCGCCACGCTCACGGCGGCAAAGCCGTACACGGCCTGCCAGCCAAACTTCTGGGCCAGCGCCGGGGCCAGCAGAGCCGCCACGGCGGTGCCCACGTTGCCTGCGCCCACGATGCCCATGGCCAGGCCCTTGTAGCGCGGCGGAAACGAGCCCGAACCCAGCGACAGCGCCACGCCAAAGCTGGCCCCGGCCACACCCAGAAGGATGCCCATGGCCAGCAGGTCGCCGTAGTCGTGCACAAACAGGTAGCCATAGCCCATGGCCAAAAAGATACCCGCCATCTCGACCAGCGTGGCGTTCTTGCGCCCGATGTACTGCGCCAGGATGCCCAGCGGAAAGCGCATCAGCGCACCGGCAAAGATGGGGATGGACAGCATCATGCCCATCTGCGTGGGCGTGAGCTGGAAGCTGTCGCGGATGAACGGCGCCATGGCACCGTTGATCACCCAGACAGCGCACGAGAAACCGAAGTAGAGGAAGGACGACCACAACGTGGGGGCGTGGCCGGACTTGAGGAACTCGCGGAATTGAAGCATGGCGATCGTGCGCAAAAGGGCTGAGGGGCTTCCCAGCCGGGGCAAAAAACAAAAAGGCGCCTGCATGGATCGCGCAGGCCTTGCAGCCTGTTTGCATTCCATGAAGACGCCATCGTCCTGTTCGCCCAATCCGCCATTGCACCGGGCTGATACACGGCCAGCGTTGACCGCACCCATCTGCAAGCAATGTCTGTGCCAGCCAGGGTGCTTCGAGGGTTTGAATAAAAAATGGCCGTTACCGCGCGTCCATTCTCAGTTTATTGCTATAAAAATATGAGCATCCCATCGAAGATTGCCACGCTTTGGGGCAGGGTGTTGGATGAATGCTCTCTTTTGGTGAATGCGCAGCACACGGCGATTTAGTTGTTTGCGAAACAACTTTTTCGCCTTAGGATGAATTCGACTTTTCCGAGGCTTTTTTCAGTTCAGTTTTTTCTGGGGTGACTAGGGTCTGTTGAGAATCAATCTGAGAGGCGTGAATGGATGTGATGCAATAGGCGCATGAGCATTCGATGGGTACTGACAGACGCACAATGGGCCAAGATGGAGCCGCACTGCCTTGGCAAGCCAAGTGATCCTGGACGCAGCGGCACAGACAACCGCCGCTTCGTTGAGGCAGTGCTGTGGATTGCCCGCACAGGCAGCCCCTGGCGAGACCTGCCGCCAGAGTTCGGCAAGTGGAACACGGTGTTCAAACGCTTTAGCAGGCTGCTGAAATACTCCCCGCCGCAGCCCAGCCCACCTCCCCGCTTTTGA